>NZ_JAUBRJ010000028.1:0-89620 GCF_036701805.1 Microcoleus sp. N3A4 | reverse complement strand
TCTAAAATCCTCAAGCCCCCGAATTTATCCGTGGGGTCAATCTAAAATCTAAAATCTAAAATCTAAAATCGAATGACTCGGATTCTCAAGGGTTGAATTGCCGGATGGCTCAGCGATTTCGTTCGATCTCTGTAGACAATGGTAATGCGCCCGCTGAGTTGTTTGCAAGGAATAAACAGAATGTTTCGCAGTGGCCTGTGGTAACTACTTTTCGGCGGGGAGAACGCTTGGAAGCTGTGACGGGAAATAATGCCGATCGAATTGTAATTGCTGACACTCAGGGCAAACCTTGGCTGCCTATTTCCACAGGAAAGGGAAATTGTTTTGTACGGGCGAACAGCCGTTTTATTATTAAACCGATTCGGGAAAATCCTACTACCTTGAAACCTTTAGAATAAGGCAGAATAGAAACTGGAAAAAACTCACCTTACTTCTTGATTCCTGAAGCAGTCTCTCGGCGGTGGGATGATTCTAAACTCAGTAGTTGGCGATACTTAGTGACTGTTCTCCGAGCAATAGGCAGACCAAATCGTATCCCGAGCAATTGAGCTAACTGTTCATCAGTGTAAGGATTAGTCGGCGATTCTTCCTGAATCAATTGCACCAGCAGTTGCTGAACTTGTTGAGGCGTTCGTCCCCCTACTCGTACAGCAACGCAAAGAGATGCCAATGGTATTGTTTGATTTTGTCGATCGCAAATTAACAGATACCGTCCCCGGACAATCCGGCTCACTGTAGCGTTAGAAAGTCCCACCGTTTGAGCCACAAGTTGCTGAGGGGTTGGCACTAAATCTAATTTATTCCGACTGTTTAAAAAGGCTTGCTGGCGCTCGACTAAAAATTGACCGACTTTGAGAATATTTTCCTGCCATTGGTTCAAAGCTGCGAGTAAGTTCTGAGCTTTTTGCAATAATAGTTCCAGCCGTTGGGTATCTCTTGAACGTTTGTTTGATTTCGCTAACAGTTCAATGGCTTCGCCATTCAGACAAAAGCGCTGATTAACCTCATAGATTGGGGAAACTTGCCAGTCTCCTCCCGATTGACGTTCTGCTTTCAGATCCGGGGTGACAATCGGAACATTTGTATGACCAAAGTTTCTAGCCGGACGGGGTTCTAATTCCTGAATTAGACTTATGGCAGCGGTGAGTGTTTCAATGTTAGCGTCAGAATATTGGGGATTTTGATGCAGTTTTTGCAGCAATAATTCACGATTTCGCTTTGATTCTAAAGAACTACCACTACAATTTTCTAACGCTTCTAAATAGGATTGAACTAATAAAAAAGCTAGAGTTTGAGGCTGGTCTTTAAGTTGCAACAACAGACATTCTCGCAGCGATCGCGCTCCGATTCCAGGAGGGTCTAAACTTTGGAGAGCGGGCAGGGCAGCTTCTAGTTCTCTTGGACTCCAAACAGTACCCGCTGCCCAACTTTCTGCACTTCCTTCCAAATAGCCAGAGGGAGAGAGCCATTGAGTCAGATAAATCAGAGCATCGCTTCGTTTTTGCGGTAATGATAGAGCTGATATTTGTCCGTAAAGATGCTCCTGAAGACTCAATTCTTGGGCCGGAGGATGATACCAATCCGGTAAAACATCCTCTAACAAAGCTTCGCGTCCTCCCGACTGGGCAGATGAATCAGGAGTGTTGATTAAAAATGGATTGTGCTTCGCTTCTTCCCGGACATACTCCACCACCCGTTTGCGATCCATAGGCAACAAGCGTACTAATTGCCGCAGAGTTGGGTAGAAAACCGTTTGAGTCTCCAGGCGTGTTTCTTGTGAGGGTGCAGAAATTAGATAAGTCATGGGATTTTGTGGAGTCAGTCGATTTTAGATTTTAGATTTTAGATTTTAGATTTACTTCACAGATGAATCTGGGAGCTTGAACAGGAGCGTTGCCCGCTCGCCGGTCGTTGGGTCTAAAATTTGGGGCGGCTCACGACAGGAGTCGGGGGATTTTATCCGTTTTTGGGCGGGAGTCAGAGATTGAATTTGCGATCGCAAATTGTTCCGAAAAAGTGCTAATTACAACACAAATGAAATTGAGTGTCAAAGATTCCTTTGTTTCTTTTTCTGTTCAAAGCTTTGGGCATCCATTCCTAAAGCTTTGTGAGGTTCGTGGGGATAGAGATTTAGGGCGCGACGGATTAAGTTCGTCTCCAACTGTGCTACAGCTTGCTCCAAGTTTAAATCCGGCAGAGATTCTTGGTTGAAGACAAGATGCTCTGGTAAGATTGTTCTTCCCCCAGAAAAAACAGCCGCTCGCTCTAAGGTATTTTGTAACTCCCGCACGTTTCCAGGCCAAACATGACTCCTAAGTTTTTCCAGTGCTGACTCGGTAATTGCTAGACTTTTAATACCATTTCGCAAGGCAATGCAGCTTAAAAAATGTTGGGTAAGTTGATTTAAGTCTTCAAGGCGATCGCGTAAAGGTGGCAGTTCAATTCGCACCACATTAAAGCGGTAATAAAGGTCTTCTCGAAACTGATTCAGCCGCACCATCTTTTCTAAATTCCGATGCGTCGCCGCCAAAACCCGCACATCTACTGTTCTGGTTTGATTGCTTCCCAACCGCTCAAAGGATTTATCCTGCAACACCCGCAGCAATTTTCCTTGAATTGTCGGGCTGAGTTCTCCTACTTCATCCAGGAATATAGTGCCGCCATTCGCCTGTTCAAATCGACCAATTCTTAGGTTATTAGCTCCCGTGAACGCTCCTTTTTCGTGACCGAATAACTCTGCTTCTAACAGATGCTCTGGTAAAGCCGCGCAGTTAACTTTAACTAAGGGGCCTCGACTGCTGGAAGCAGTATGAAGGGTGGAAGCTACTAACTCTTTACCTGTGCCGGATTCTCCCACAATTAAAACAGTGGTGTTTCCTAGGGCGACTCTACCGATGAGTTTAAAGACTTGTGCCATTGCAGGCGATCGCCCTAATAGCTCTTCTGGTTGTGCGATCGCCTGAAGATTTGCTTCCCCAACTTGATAACCCGACGCGGTGTGATGAGCCAAAGCCTTCTGAACCAGATTGACTAAATCCTCCAAATCAAAGGGTTTAGTCAAGTAATCGTAGGCTCCCAACTGCATCGCTTCAATTGCCGTGCGGCTGGTTCCATAAGCCGTCATCACAATTACGGGCAATTCAAATAGAGTTTTCCCCAAAGCTTTGAGAACAGCACTACCCTGAGTCTTAGGCATTTTCAAATCTAGAAATACCAGGTCAGGACGAGAGGAAACATCGCCTTGAATTATCTTGAGTCCCTGCTCTCCGTCTCCCGCTTCTACGATCGAGTGACCTTCATCTTTTAAAATTTGCGCCATAGCCTGACGCATCGCTTTTTCATCATCAACAATTAGAATCTTTGCCATCTGTAGATTTTATAATTGGGATTGCGATCGAATGCCATTATCCTAGCCCCTACCGCCTAGTCTTTAATCTCTGCTCTTAGGTAGATAAACGCTAAAACGGGTGCAACCAGGTTCAGAATCCAGGCCGATATATCCGCCCTGACGAGTGATAATCTCGTGACTAATTGCCAGTCCTAAACCCGTCCCCTCCGGTTTTGTTGAATAGAAAGGGTCAAATATCCGCTCTCGGTCTTCTGGCGACAATCCGTGTCCTCGGTCTTCTACCCAGCTAACAAAATAGTCCTGCTGCTGTTCCACTCCCACCAATACTTGACCTCCCTCTGGACTGGCTTGGATGGCATTCAAGATTAAATTAACCATTACCTGTCCTAACTCCCGAGGACGCAACGGCACTAGGGGTAAGGTTTGAGTCGCAGCGCGATAGACCAGCGTCACTCCCTGTTCTTGGGCTCTCAGATGCAGTAGAGCAACAGATTCTTCAGCAACAATTTCTAGGGAAGCAGAAACCAGTTCTTCCTGTTGCTGATTTTGGTCAAAATATAACAGCCGCCTTACTAATTGCTCTAAACGGTCTATCTGTTCCAACAGGCTGCAAATTGGTAAAGTTGTTATCCCCTGCTTTTGGAGTTGCCGCTGGGTATACTGCAAATTGAGCCGCATACTTGCAAGGGGATTGCGAACTTCGTGGGCTACCCCCGCCACCAACTGCCCCAAAGATGCCAGACGTTCCACTCGGCGCAAGCGCTGTTCCAGCTCTTGACGGCGATCGTGCATGGTATTAATTGCCTCTCCCAGCAGTCCCATTTCCGCTCTCAAGGGTGGGATTTGTTCAGCTTTACCCTCTTCCATTGCCTTGATACTCTGTTGTAGTCGCTGTACCCCCCAGTGCAGTTGTAAGGCAATATAAAATGTCCAGGCTCCTACCACCAAGTTCATCAAAACCACAAGAATGCTTAAGACTTTTTGACGGGCATCCTTAGAACTGGGTAGAGGTGTGCGCTTCATTGTCCATACAGCACCCCACAGAGGCAAGGGCTCGGCGCGCAGCACCAGTAAATCGAGTCCCGGTTGCAGCACTAATTCTTGGGGCAATCCCCGGCTTGTGGCGCGGCGAGTCAATTCTAAAATCGTTTTTTCCTCAGCTTTGGGAATGTCTTTTTTGGGAGATGCCCCTCCGTGAGTTGGATAGGCATAGCCCAAAAGCCGATCTTTTTGCAGCAGGTAAAATCCCCCTTCCACTCGCGGGAAGGCAGCAAGCGCTTCTGTTGAAAGTTCCTGGAGTTGTTTGTCCCATTGCTTATTTGGCTTGTCTGATTGCCCCTGGTTAGATTCCCAAAACAGCTTAATCAATCGAGCATCAGCATTGGCTAATTCGGTTTGATTTCTTGCCATGACTGCACTGGAACGGCTTTGAAATAACTCGGCTACCAGCCACAGAGCCGCCCCACCTAAACTTAAAAACAGAATGGTGAGGATTGTTAGTTGCTGTCGGAGTGTCCAGCGGGGAGCGATCGCAGTGGGTTTCAAGGGAATCTCCAAATAGAGCAATTAGATTTAACGCTGGAACAACACATAGCGATAGTTTCAGAGGCCCCCGTATGATATCGTTTCCGGTTGCATCGGAATGATACCGAGGACACGGCAGTGCCGTGTCCCTACCCGGTTAATTGTAGGGACACGGCACTGCCGTGTCCTGAGTGTGGGTAATATTAATAATTCCGATGCTACCGGATTTGATATGAAGGGTGAGAAACTCGGTTTCTACGAAATTGTGCGGCGAGGAACGAGAAATCTCGCCAGAAACCGGGTTTCCACCCGGAGGCGCGCGATCGCCCAAATCATCGAGCTAGACTAGATTTGCGGTTCCCGAATGCCTTCTGTTCTTTAGTTTCGGGGACAAGAAACCAAAAAACGGCTAAGGCTAAAGTTGCGATCGCAGCTAACATTAGAAAGCTAGCATTGTACCCAGCGTTTTTCGCCACAAACCCAGCTAATAAATTACTCAGACTAGCACCAATGCCAATAGAGGTGGCAAGCATCCCTTGAGTGAGATTAAAGCGACCCGTTCCCTTGGTTAAATCAGCAACCATCAGGATGGAAAGCACCCCGAAAATACCGCCCGCGACTCCATCCAAGATTTGCACGGAAACTAGAAAATAGGGATTGTCCCAGAGGGTATAAAGTACGCCGCGAATCGGCAGTGCCAAAAAGCTAATCAGGAAAATACGCTTTCGACCAGCATCTGCTAAACGACCGGCCAGATTAGACGAGGGGATCATCACTAATTGGGCGATGATGATGCAGGCTGACATATAAACTGTGCCATCGACTCCTCTGCCCTGCCCGCCCCGATCGAGCAATTGACCGACTAAAGGCAACATAGCTGCATTGGCAAAGTGAAATAGAATTACGGCGATCGCAAAGAAGAGTACCCGGCGATCGCTCAATAGCTGTAATATGCCTTCAAGGTGATGTTCTTTTCGATCGTCTTCCTCATCATCTTCTGTCGCACCGCGCGCTAACTCATGGTCAATCTCTTTCTCGCGAATCCTCAGAACTGAGATAGCGCTGCCAATTGCCATCACTGCAACCAGGAATAAAATCCCTTGATGCGCCACAAACTGACCGATTAAACCAGCTAGAGTAGCAGCGAGTAAATTGCCTGCATGATTGAATGACTCATTGCGACCAACTCGCCGATCCAGTCGCTTATGCCCCACTAGCCCCAGGGTAATCGCGGCAATAGCGGGCGGGAAAACCGCTGCAGCACCGCCAATCAAAACCTGACAGGCAATTATTACTGGAAAAGTCGGCAACAGGGCGATGCCGATGCAGCCGATCGACACAAGTAGCGCAGCCACCACAATCAACAGCCGTTTCTGGCGCAACCTGTCAATTAGTGCGCCCGCTGGTGTTTGGGCAATAACGGTAGCAATTGACGAAGCGGCTGTCACAATGCCGATTTGGGCTGGGTTCCAGTGTTGTGAGGATGCCAGATAAATAGCCAGATATGGCCCAACACCATCCCGCACATCGGCTAGGAATACATTCAAGTAATCGAGGGCTCGCAGGCTCTTTTTGCTGGGTTGTCGCTTTTCTGACATGGGTTTTCCTGATGATATTGGCGTTGCTTTCTTTGAAAACAGAAATATTTGATTGGGGCGATCGATCTCGATCGCCCCCGTATCAAATCTGTTACAGCAGATTCCAGTGTTATGAAGTACACTCGCCTATCGATTAATCCTCGCAGGACACGGCACTGCCGTGTCCCTACCTCTGCTCGATATGTACTTCTATTACCTGGAATTTGCTGTAATAACTTTCCTTAGCGTCTGTCCTTTTTGGTTTGCAGTTCGCGGTTCATAGAAAGGGAGGAATCAAGAATCAACCGCGAACCGCGAACAACCCTTAGTTTGCCGGAGGAACCGGCACCGGAATTGGTGGCGGGCTGTAGCTTGGTTGGCCATCGGGCACCGGAATTGGCGGCGGGCTGTAGCTTGGTTGGCGATCGGGCGCAGGAATTGGCGGCGGGCTGTAGTTTGGTTGGCGATCGGGCGCAGGAATTGGCGGCGGGCTGTAGCTTGGTTGGCGATCGGGCGCAGGAATTGGCGGCGGGCTGTAGTTTGGCCCACTGCCTGCCGGTGGGTTGTAAGCTGGAGGTTGCCCGCCTGCGGGCCGGCGAGGGGGCGCGGGAGCATCAATCGATCGGCGATGACGACCTTTACCAGGGCCTTTGCCGAAAGCTGGTGGCCCACCGTAGATTGCTTGACGGTAACGGCCTGGCGGGCCGCACTCGGCTGGTCGCAGACTTCGCCGAGAATCGGGCCTGGGACACGGGGAACCATTATAGGGAGGCTCGTTAGAGATACTGGGGTTCGGATTGAGCTGTGCCAAGACTGGGAAACTGATTAGGGAACTAGCAGCAGCAACTCCTAACAGAACAGTCACTTTTTTGAGCAAGCTTGTGGGATTTAATGCTTTGATAGAGGCCTCCTGGTAATATGCGATGTGCTTCGTTTGCAGGTAGTAAGATTGCTAGTGCAAAAACCATGCCAAGTCGATCGCACAACTTTTCGTCATCACCGGGAAAGTAATCCGACTCAAAGCGTGCAAACATCGTGCCATTTGCTCGAACCGCTGGGAATACATTTGGCACGATGTTTGCACTACCAAGTTTTAGTTATCGCCTGAATTCCGTTCAGTCCGTGTTATGAACAAGTCAGAACCTCGCATTTCCCAAGAAATCGCTCCAGATGTTTTTGCTCTTGCTGCTGAGTTATATGCCAAAGAAAATCAGTGTTATTCCTTGTCAGAACTTATGCAGGCTGGGGCAGAGGTACAAATTCCACCGGAGTTGATTCAACAAGCTTTACAGCAGCTCAAAGCCAAGCAAATTCAAGCTGAAGAGCGCAAAAAAAAGCTAAAGCTAATCTTAACCAGTGGCATCGGCGGAGTCGCGCTTGCTTTTTGTGGTTTCGGGGTTTACAACACTCTTGCCAATAATTTCACTCTCGCCAAACGCCCCCCAGAAGCCAAGCTAGAGAAGGCTCAGATTCAGCCCAACCGCCAGATGGCATTTGAGCCCCTGCCCCCTCCCGAAGCCGGTGAAACCACTTTTACCGGACAAGTACAGCAGTATCTTCTCAATCCTGAAGGTAAGGTAGATGGAGTCTTGCTGAGTAATGGCTTGCAAGTGAAATTTGGGCCCCATATGGGAGACAGCTTAGTGGCGATGATTGCCCCTGGTGTTGGGGTGAGTGTTTCTGGGACTCCTGGCGTTTCCACTCGCTTCGGCCAAGAGGTGAAAGCCAAAAGCATTACTAATTCTCAAACCAACCAAACTTTAGTAAAGCAGCCTCCTGCCGTTCCCCCCCAGCCTCCCTTGCAAAGCAACTACAGTAACTTATCTGTAGAAGGAACTGCCCAGCAATGGTTGGTAGGACATCGGGGAGAGATTAATGGCGTTATCCTGTCTAGTGGCGCTCAAGTGAAGTTCCCGCCTCATGTCGGAATGCAGTTATTAAGTCTGGCTAAGGCGGGAGATAAAGTACAGGCTGAGGGTTTTGGAACTAGCAACAGTTACGGTCAGGTTTTACAAGCTACTGGCTTGAGGGTAGATGGACAATCTGTATCTTTTGACCCACCAAACCCCAATTTGCCTCCTGTGAATAATCTAAATTAGACAAATTTTCACTCAAGGAAAGACGGCTCTCAAAGTATAGCTAGACCTCCGGCACGAATCACTTGTTCGCGAGGTACATAGCTCTTGTAGGGACACGGCAGTGCCGTGTCCCTACGGCACGCGATCGGGATGTACTTCATTATTTAATCGTGGAGCAGCAGACAAAGTTCGATTTTTTGTTAAACTTGCTAAATTTTGCATCATGAGTTTTTTCAGATTCATCGTAATTGGACTAACATACATCGGCTTAGGTTTAGGCTATCTGCCAGGTTTACGGATGAATCGAGCCAGTATTGCCATAGTTGGGTCATCATTACTGATGGCGTTGGGAGTTTTAGACCTTAAAGAAGCTTGGAGTGCGATCGACTATAAAACGCTGATTTTTCTGTTCGGTATGATGGTGATTAGCGCTAACCTGGCTGGCTCCGGTTTTTTTCAATTAGCGATTGATACAGTGATGCGCTTTACCCGGAGTCCATTCAGTTTACTAATTGTTTTAACATTTGGAAGCGGGATACTATCAGCTTTTTTTCTCAACGATACCGTTGCCCTAATTCTTACTCCTTTAATTTTAGGTTTAACCCAAGCTCTTACCCTGAATCCTATTCCCTACTTACTTGCCTTAGCCGGAGCAACTAATCTGGGTTCGGTTGCTACCTTGAGCGGCAATCCTCAAAATATTTTGATCGGCTCATTTTCGGGTATTAGCTATCTAGACTTTGCCAAAGCCTTGACTCCGATTGCATTGGTAAGTCTGCTAATACAGATCGGGCTGCTGTGGTGGCTCTATCCTGAAGTTCGCTCTACCAAGCCTTGTTTAATAGCAACTCCTTTGCGCTACCGTGTTTTCCAACCTTTATTAACTAAAAGTCTCTTAATAACTGGAGGATTATTAGTAGCATTTTTAATCGGTGTACCGCCGTCTGAAGCTACTTTAGTAGCGGCAGGTTTACTGTTCATCACCAGACGAGTCAAACCCGATCGCATTTTGAAAAAAATAGACTGGGATTTGTTAGTGATGTTTTCTGGATTGTTTGTTGTTACTCAAGGGGTAGAGAAGTTAGGAATATTAGATTTGTTTAAAGGATTAGTTGGCAATCCTTTGAGCATATTGGGGGTGACGGCTTTGCTTTCAAATTTAGTTTCAAATGTTCCGGCAGTGCTGCTATTGCAACATTTACTTCCTCACCCAGACACCAAAACTTGGTTGTTACTAGCCTCTGTTTCTACCTTGGCTGGCAATCTCACTCTGCTGGGTTCCGTTGCTAATTTAATTGTTGCCGAGGCTGTTGCTAAACTCGGCTATCAGTTGTCATTTTGGGAACATTTACGATTTGGTCTACCGCTGACTGTTTTAACATTGGCTGTTGCCTATTTCTGGATTTACTGAGCGAGTATTAAATCTTCTCAAAAAACTTAGTATAGCGAGCGCATTCTATTAAAAACAATCCCGGACGCAGAACCGCCATTATGTCGGGTGTACGGCTGCACCTTACCGCTATAAGTAGTGCGTCAAACATTTTTGGGCATGAGTTATGAAAAGTTAAATTCGCAAAAACTACCTGGTAAAAAATTAAACAAGTGTTAAACTTAGAGACGTAATTTTGGTAGTCATTATGATTGTCAATCCTGAAAATGTGCCGGAACGTACAGGATCTAATTATCCCCAAGAATTTAAATCTGTGGTTGCGGGAAGAGTTAAAAAACGCTTGGGAGATGCCGCCGGATTGCAGAATTTTGGAGTAAATTTGGTGAGACTTGCGCCGGGAAGTTGTTCTGCTCTCAGGCACTGGCATACTCGTCAAGATGAGTTAATCTATGTTCTGGAAGGGGAAGTTACTTTGATTGCAAATTCGGGGGAGCAAGTCCTAAAACCGGGTATGGCGGCGGGTTTTCCGGCGGGTGATGCTGACGGGCATCATTTGGTTAACCGATCGAATTCAGATGTTGTTTATCTGGAAATGGGCGATCGCACTCCGGGAGATAGTGCCGAATATCCCGATGACGATCTAATTGCGAAAGCTAGCGATAATGGTTGGATTTTTACTCGCAAAAATGGCGAGCTTTATGAGAGTTGAAAATTTATGAGTCAAGTGAATCTTTGGACTTCTGCGGAACACGCTTTGTGGTATCTTGCTAAGGCTGATGGCATCCCCCACCGCACAGAAGGTGAAGCGGTTTTGTTGGAGGAAGTGCCGAAAAATGTTAAGCGAATTCTGGATGTGGGCACGGGAGACGGGCGGTTGTTGGGTCTGCTTAAGTGCGATCGACCAAATGTTGAATGTGTGGCGATCGACTTTTCGCCGACAATGCTGGAAAAAGCCAGAATTCGCTTTGCTGATGACCAAAATGTCACGGTAATCGAGCACAATTTGGATGACTCGCTACCGGATTTGGGAAAGTTTGATGCGGTTGTTTCTAGTTTTGCGATTCATCACGTAATGGACGATCGCAAACGTTCGCTTTACGCTGAGATTTTCGAGCTTTTGGAACCCGGAGGCATTTTTTGCAATTTGGAACACGTAGCGTCTGCAACTCCGGCTTTGCATGAGAGATTTCGAGAGGCGCTGGGTATTAGCGATTCCCCAGACGATCCGTCTAATAAATTGCTCGATATGGAAACGCAACTGCGCTGGTTTAGAGAACTTGGTTTTACCGATGCAGACTGTTATTGGAAGTGGCGGGAACTCGCTTTATTAGTTGGGGTGAAACCTGTTTAGCTGCGGGTAAGGACTGCATTGTCGTGTCCTTTTAAAATTGGAAATAGTCACAATTAGTAAGGTGCGTCAGATTTTTAAACCCTCAATAATCGTTCTAGAAATTCACCGGACGCACCCTACAGCTTGATTTGAGTATGCCAGTTGCCTAAGTCCTGAATATAAGAGGTTGCTGTCGTAGTAGTAGTCGATCGCGAACTGTTCTGATTATTTAAAAATAACCAACAGAGTATTGAGGAGAGAACAGGCGAACTCTTCACCCAAACGATACATAAAGCAACCATTTTTTGGAGTAGCAAGCAAATTGAACCTCCAATTTACACTTTTAGTTAGTTGGGATGGCAGATATTGTCCGGTCGCTCGCACATTGGGCTATTACCCAGTTAGAGGGCTGTTTTAAGAGTTATCAACCAAACGACCGAATTAACAGCAAACAAAAAGGTATAAAAAATATAGATTGATGGAGCGCAGATAGCTCGACCTAAAGAAGGCATTTTAATTGTTTTTAATGAACCGAGCGGGTGAACAAGACCTTCCGGAATTGAGCGAGTATCAAAACTTTTATCTAAGGCGCTTTCATTATTTAAGAATTGGGTAATTGCATGGACTCTTTGTATGTAATAAAATTGCACCTTCCAGTAGGTAGCTTCTAAAAACCAGAAACCAAAAATTATAACGTATCCTAGGGGAACCAACGCATCTATTTTGCTTGTAAAAACCCAACCAATCAACGCTACCCAAATGGTAATTGCCGTAGTTTTTAATTGCATCATAATTGTTGTGAAGTTAGCTATTTTTTTCTCTAGTTCCTCTGCTCCTTTTTGCAGCATTGCTAGCTGAAATTCAAATCTATCCATGTTTGATTCCGGGAACGTTTATATTAAAGTTATCGAAAAAATTATCATCTTCTTTTCTTTCGGTGTCGTTAGAGAGCTTCGCTTGACGCACCCTACAAGTCGATTTTAGATTATACAGTAAGGTGCGTCAGCTCCCGAAATTCCCGATCGCCGTTAGAGAACTTCGCCTGACGCACCCTACAAGTCGATTGTTGCGTGACAGTTGCGTCCAGGACTATTAAAGTCACGCACCTTACTCAATTAAATTAAATCTGGTACCCCAGGTTTTACTCGGCGCTCGTACCAGTTCATTAACGGCGTAGAGCTAATGCCGTGCAAAATCACAGACATCACGATGGTTGTAAAGGTAATCCAGGCAATTATTTCGGCATTTTCGCCTTTCAAACCTTTACCAAAAGCATAGGTAAGATAATAGATAGAACCGACGCCACGAATGCCAAACCAACCGTACAGCCAGCGGCTGGCGGGATGCAAAGGACTGCCGACCGTACTGATCCAAGCTCCCACAGGCCGGATCAAAAAGATTAACAATCCAGCTACTAAGAGGGAGTAGCCTCCAAATGCGAACATAGGTTCTAGGCGCAGGAGCGAACCTAATAGTAAAATAGTTCCTACTTCCATTAACTTTTCAATGCGCTCGATAAAGTGCATTTGGGAAAGCGATTTTTCTGGGTTTATGTAACTCCGCTGCACGACAATTCCTGCTACAAAGACTGCGAGAAATCCGTAGCCGTTGACTACTTCGGTGAGGGAATATGTGAGCAGAATTGTGCTGAGAGCAATGAAATCTTCCATTAATTGATCGGCGGGTCGATAGCGTTGGAGTTGGCGATCGATCCAAGTGACGGCTTTAGCTACTAAAATGCCCATAACGATACCTGCTGCGATCGCCCAAATCAAATCAACTGCTACCCACTGCGAAAACCAGTTCGGCCAGTTGTTATCTTTTAGTGCATGAATGCCGAAATAAACAAAGGGAAAAGCTAAAGCATCGTTCAAACCGCCTTCCGATGTTAAACCAAAGCGCAATTCATCGCGATCGTCTATATGTGCTAACTGAACTTCTGAGGCTAAAACTGGATCGGTGGGAGCGAGAATTGCTCCCAATAAAATCGCAGCCCCCCAATCTAATTTCACAAACCAATGACCGACTGCGGCCACCGCAAAAATAGAAATTGGCATTAAAAAACCGATCAACCGCGCTGTGGAATTCCAAGCCCAAAATTGTAGCGGGCGATTCATTTTTAAGCCGCAACTGAACAGAGAAATAATAACTACAAATTCTGTGAGTTTTTGTAAAAATTGAGCTTCGGGACGCAAGTCAATCAGCTTGACGCCGTAGGGCCCCAATCCGATACCGACAATGAGATAAATTAAGGCATAAGATATCGGCAATCGCGAAATCCATCCCGAACCCAAGGTAACGGTCAGCAGGAGGATGCCAATAACTAGCAAGTTGAAAATGTAATCATCCACCATAGCGATCGCACTTTTAATCGGGTTTACCAAGTGCGATTTTGACAGGTAAAAGCTTCGAGCGCCTCCGCCATCAGCTAGAGTCTCTTATCCTCCAAAAGTTATATCTATTTATTATCTGTTATGTGTTATTTGTTACAAATGACTAATGACTCATGACTGATGACTAACAACTCACAACTAACAACTCACAACTAACAGCTAACAACTAATAACTAATAACTAATAACTAATAACTAATAACTAATAACTAACAACTAATGACTTTTTTCGGTAGCGATGATATGCAAATCTACGTGTTTGAGCGATCGCACTAACTGTTGAGTCAAAGAACCCCGCAGTAGCAATTTCCAGCGGGATTGCTGGCTTTCGCCAATCACAATTTGAGTAATGCGATACTGTTTCGCTACATCGGAAATTGCTTTTGCTATATTGGGACTCTGCACCCGCAGAAATTGCCCGTTAAATTCTTGACAAAGCTTCTGGCAAGTTTCAACGTGCAAGCTTTCGGCTTTTGTTAAAAATCGATCGGGATTATCGACAAAAAGAGCGTAAAATGGGGCATTCATGTAGCTAGAAATTCTCCCACCCCGCCGCAGCAGTTGCAAGGAATTCGGATAAGTCGAGAGGCATACTAATACTCGTTCGTGAATGTTGCAATGTTGACCTTTTAAAGTTGCTGCATCATCTTCAACACTGTCTGCGACTTCTCGCAGGGCGAGTTCTCGCAACGCAATTAAATGACGGCGCTGGAAAAAGTTTTTTAAAGATTGTTCGATTTTTTCAGGAGCGTAGATTTTGCCTTCCAGCAACCTTTCTTCTAAAGTTTCCGGCGTGACATCGACAACGAGTATTTCGTCAGCATTTTCGAGGACGCGATCTGGCACTCGCTCTCGCACTACAACTCCGGTAATTCGAGCTACTAAATCGTTGAGACTTTCTATGTGCTGAATGTTTAGCGTGGAGAAAACATCAATCCCAGCATTCAGAATTTCTTCGACATCTTGATATCGCTTTTCTAGGAGAGAACCGGGAATGTTGGTATGAGCTAGTTCGTCTATTAATGCTAATTGGGGGCGGCGTGCTATGACAGCTTCTGTATCCATTTCTGTTAGAGTTTTTAGGCCTCGCTGCATTTGTTTTCGCGGCACTATTTCCAGTCCTTCGCCTTTAACTGCTGTCTCTTTCCGCCCGTGAGTTTCTAATAAACCGACGACGACATCAATGCCTTCAGATTTGAGTCGATGCCCTTCTTCCAGCATTCGGAAAGTTTTGCCGACACCGGGGGCCATGCCGATAAATATTTTGTGCTTTCCCCGGCGGGGCGTGCGATCGTAAGTGCGGTTCGGTTGGGCGTAAACCGCGTCTGGATTGTTGGTAAGTTCGCTAGAGTGAATCATAGCTCAGTAGTGAGTTGTCAGTAGTGAGTTGTCAGTTGGCGGTTGTCAGTTGGTAGTTGGCGGTTGTCAGTTGGTAGTTGTCAGTTGGCGGTTGTCAGTTGGTAGTTGGAGGTTGTCAGTTGGTAGTTGGCGGTTGCTACAAATAACAAGTAACAAATAACAAGTAACAAATAACAAGTAACAAATGACTAATGACTAATGACTACTGACTACTGACTAATGACTACTGACTGTAAACTATTGTAAACGATCGAGAGCCAAATTCAGTTGGAGGACGTTAACTCCCGGTTCGCCGAAAATGCCGAGAAATCTGCCCTCTGTATTTTTAGCTACCAACATTTCTACTTGATTGAGATTGAGCGATCGCACCGTTGCTATCCGCTGAATTTGCGATCGAGCTGCCTCAACGCTAATGTGCGGATCGAGGCTAGAACCAGAAGTGTAGACTAAATCAGCAGTCGGTTTGATACCAGCTTTGTTGAGGCGGTCTAATTCAACTTGCACGCCCTGAAAACCATCTTTTTCATTACCTCGCTTCAGCAAATCCGAGTTACTGGGAGCCAGGTTGCTAGCTCCCGAAACACCTGTTCTTTGACTTAAGTTATCTGCCTTTGTCGGGTCGTAATCTGCTGTCGCAAAGCTGCTGTAATTTGTGGTGCTGGGGCGGCTCAAAAAATATTTATCCGAGCTGAAGGGTTGACCGATTAACGAGGAACCGACTACAACTCCCTGCTTAGTAATTAAGCTGCCGTTTGCCTGCGAATTGAAAGCAACTTGACCGATTACTAGCATTACCAACGGGTAAATAATGGCTGTAAGGCCCCACAAAACTAGCGTAACGCGAATTGCTCTGATTATTTCTCTCATAAATCACTTCACTCAATGATTAGCTACTTGGTAATTGTTTGTTGACGATATTTGACTAAAATCTTTCCGGCTGAAAAATTACGACGAACAGATAAACAGCCAGCCCGATAATCACCAAACCCAGTAGACTTAAACCCCAGGCAGCTTTCTTTGTCAAACCTTCATCCGCAGCCGCGTAAACAGCCGGGGCAATTATCAAATTGAAACACATTACCAGAAATAGCTGCACTGGTACGGGGTGGCGGCGCCAAAGCATTTGTGCTAACTCAATTGTTTCTTGGAAATCTCTTGGCAGAACATCATTCAGCAAATCATTCCGTTTCATCATAAATTCTCCTTTTTTGGTAACTAAATATCTGTCAAATAAACTCACCGCTAAACTTGTGAGAAAAGTTTGGCATTGCTGATAATTGAGGCGAGGGAGAGCCTCTAGATTTGCGTTTCCAGGCAGAGCCTGGGAACGAGCCTAATGACTAATGACTGCTGACTAATGACTAATGACTTCTTTATGCTAACCCAACGGCGGTAATCAAAACATCAATAATTTTGATGGCAATAAACGGCGCAACTGCCCCGCCCAATCCGTAGATTAAAATGTTCCGCTGCAACAGTTGGTTGGCGCTCAAAGGTCGAAACTTTACACCAGTTAATGCTAGGGGAATTAAAGCGGGAATAATCAAAGCATTGTAAACTAATGCCGACAAAACCGCAGATTGACCGCTGGCTAAACCCATGACGTTCAAAGCACCAACCGGAGCAAACATTGCCGGAATAATTGCAAAATATTTTGCTATGTCATTGGCTAGGGAAAATGTAGTCAGCGCGCCGCGAGTAATCAGCAATTGTTTGCCGATTGTCACTAAGTCAATCAGTTTTGTGGGGTCAGAATCTAAGTCCACCATGTTCGCAGCTTCTTTCGCTGCTTGGGTTCCCGAATTCATCGCCAGTCCTACGTTTGCTTGCGCTAGTGCGGGTGCGTCGTTGGTTCCGTCTCCCGTCATTGCTACTAATTTGCCTTCTGCTTGTTGCTTGCGAATTACTTCGATTTTGTCCTCGGGAGTTGCTTCGGCAATGAAGTCGTCAACGCCTGCTTCGTCGGCAATTACTGATGCTGTAATCCGGTTATCTCCGGTGAGCATAATGGTGCGAATTCCCATTTTTCGCAGTTGGTCAAACCGATCGCGAATTCCCGGTTTAATCACATCTTTCAAATAGATAATGCCGTAGGTGTCGTTACCTTGACAAACGCCTAGAGGTGTGCCTCCAAGTCGCGAAACTCGCTCGTAAGCTTCATCGAGATCCTGCCCGAAATTGCCGCCGCGCGATCGCACAAAACCCTTCACCGCCTCCACCGCACCCTTGCGAACCTCCGTCCCATCCGGCAAATCCGTGCCAGACATCCGCGTTTTTGCGGAAAAATCAAGCCCAGTAGCGTTGGTGCGATCGAACTCCACCTGTGCGCCCAAATTCTGAGCCAAACGGACGATCGACTTTCCCTCGGGAGTATCGTCAAACACGCTAGCATCCAAGGCTACCTGCGCCACTTCTTGCAGCGAGTGACCGTTTACCGGAATAAACTCCTCGGCTAAACGGTTCCCCAGCGTGATCGTCCCCGTTTTGTCCAAAATCAGCGTATTCACGTCACCGCAAGCCTCCACGGCGCGTCCAGAAGTCGCTATCACGTTAAATTGAGCGACGCGATCCATCCCCGCAATGCCGATCGCGCTCAGCAAACCGCCAATGGTTGTTGGAATCAGCGCCACCAGCAGCGAAATCAGCGTCACCACGCCCACGGGAGTTTTCACGTAATTGCCGATCGGCGGAATCGTCGAAACCACAATCAAAAACACCAGCGTCAGCACGGCTAGCAGCACCGTCAGCGCGATCTCGTTCGGCGTTTTCGAGCGTTCTGCGCCCTCTACCAGCGCGATCATCCTGTCCAAAAACCCCTTGCCGGGGTCGGCCATCACCCGCAGCGTCAGTTCGTCGGAAAGGATGCGCGTCCCGCCGGTAACGGAACTGGCGATGTCCGATCCCGGTTCCTTTAGCACCGGGGCAGATTCGCCAGTGATCGCAGATTCATCCACCGACGCGACGCCTGCAATCACTTCGCCGTCGGCAGGAATCACATCGCCTGCGATCACTTTAATTTGGTCGCCGCGTCTCAGGGATGTCGAACTAACTTCTTGAATTGAACCGTCTGGTAGGAGTTTGCGGGCGGTTGTGTCGGCTTTGGTCGATCGCAGCGCATCTGCTTGCGCTTTGCCGCGCCCTTCCGCCACCGCTTCAGCAAAATTAGCAAATACCAAAGTGAAGAACAAAATTAACGTCACCAGACCGTTAAAAACTACCTGATTGTTGCCGGGAACCGGGCCGAACAGCGTCGGGTCGATCGTTAATAATGCAGTCACAATTGTGCCAACCCACACCACAAACATCACCGGATTTTTCAGCATTACCCGCGGGTTTAGCTTGACAAAAGCTTCTTTAAAAGCTCTTTGATAAAGACCTTTAGTATTTGCTTTCGGCGTGTGCTTGCGAGACTCGCGAGAGCCTCTAGCAGGTTTTTTTGGGGAATCTGGAGTATTGGAAGAAGCCATGTCGATTGGGGATTTTAGATTTTAGATTTTAGATTTTAGATTTGGGATTTGGGATTTTAGATTTGGGATTGTTGCCAGCAAGAGCAGTTTATTGTCGCTGCATTACTTAATGCAATCTACATCTACTGTCCGCTGTTTGGTGTCGGCGTTGTCGCTTCAGGCGAAGGCGTTGCTAAAGGCGAAGGCGTTGCTAAAAGCGAAGGTGTTGCTAAAGGCGAAGGCGTTGCTAAAGGTGTTGTGGGTGCAGTTATCGGTGTGGGTTCAAATTTGCCGCTGCTAATTTCATATCCTTCGGCAATTGGCCCTAAAGCCAAAACTGGAAAAAATGTCAGCGCGCCCAGAATTACGATTACTCCTGCGGTGACGCTGGTGAACAAAACTGAATCTGTTCTGAGAGTGCCCGTTGTTTCGGGAACCAGTTGTTTGTTCGTCATGCTGTCAGCTAAAAGCAGCAGGGCAATAATTGGAACGTAGCGCCCCAACAGCAGGCTAAAACAGGTGCTTAAATTCCACCAAAGTCCTGTCGGCGCGGGTTGAGAGTCGGCCAATCCTTCAAAACCAGAACCGTTGTTAGCCGCCGCCGAAGCGTATTCGTACATCACCTGGGAAATGCCGTGAAATCCCGGGTTGCTGATGCCGCTCAAACTGTCGGGAAAGGCGAGGGAAATGGCACCGGGGATTAAAACTGCGATCGGGTGAATTAACAAAACAACGCTAGCTAAAACAATTTCCCGCTTCTCTATTTTTCGTCCTAAAAATTCTGGCGTTCTTCCCACCATCAATCCGGTGAGAAACACGCTCAAAATGGAGTAGATAAACAAGTAAGCGGTTCCCGTTCCTTGTCCGCCCCAAACGATTTGCAGAAACAAATTAAACAGAGTAGTAAAACCACCGGGAGCCATTAAAGAATCGTGCATTCCGTTGACAGCCCCGCACATTGTCCCAGTCGTAGTGACAGCCCAAAGTGCAGTCTCTGCCCAGCCAAACCTAACTTCTTTACCTTCTAAATTAGGTTGCTGCGAACCCAGTAAATTATTGATTTGAGGGTTGCCGGCGTATTCGCCAAACGCTGCAATGCCAATCAAGACAACGTAGATGGCAAACACCATCCAAAAAATCAGCCATCCCTGCTTTTTGTTATTGGCAAATCTGCCGTATGTGTGAATGAGTGCTGCTGGTATAGAAAGCATTGCTAGTGTTTCCAGCAAGTTAGTAAAAGGGCTAGGATTTTCAAAGGGGTGAGCCGAGTTTATGGCAAAAAATCCGCCGCCATTTTCTCCCAGTTGTTTGATACTTTCAAAGTGAGCAACTGGGCCGCGAGCGATTACTTGCGTGCCGCCTTCTAAAGTATTGGCAACTGCCGGGCCTGCTAGGGTTTCCGGCACTCCTGAAATTAGCAAAAGCAAGGCAATTATTAAAGAAAGGGGCAGCAGAATCCTGGTGATTGATTGAATTAAATCGATGTAAAAGTTGCCAAGGGGGCGGCCGGTCAATCCCCGAATAAAGGCAATCCCTACTGCTAAACCGGTAGCGGCTGAGGTAAACATTAAAAATCCCAGGGTTAACTGGGATAGATAACTGAATGTTGTCTCGCCGGAGTAATGCTGTTGGTCGGTATTTGTGAGGAATGAAATAGTTGTGTGCAGCGCAGTATCCCAGGTTGGGACACTTAAGCCGGTGGCATTTAAAGGCAGCACTCCCTGAAGCATGAAAATTAAGAAAACAAATATGCCCATTGCTGCATTGCTGTAGAGTAACGATCGGGCATATTGCCAACCTGTCATCGAATCTACAGACCGGATGTTGCTGGCTTTATAGATGAGTTGTTCTAGGGGTTTAATAGCGGGGGCGAGAATGGTTTCTTGTCCCATGTAAACCCGCGCCATGTAGTTGCCGAAGACAGGCGCGATTGCTATTAAAATGATTAGGGTTAATGCGATTTGAAGTAATCCTTGCTGCATAACTGAGCCAATTTTTTATCGTTGGATAAATGGGTTTTGCCGATCGCGAAATGGGTTCGGTGGGAGGTTCCAAAAACCGGGCGAACTTTTTTTTGAAGGTCACTTTCAGTTTGGGGGCGATCGCCGAATTCAATGCTGCTGCTAAGATGCAATCTCCTCAGCCGGAGGGATTAACGCCACCAGCGGGTTTTCGCTGGCGATCGTTCCTCGTTTTTCTTTTGCTAATCGCACCCTTTGACAGCTATAGCAATCCTAAATGATTTGCTTGCATTATACGCGAGCTTTCTGGCTCGCACTGCAAGGATTCTGGTCTCGCTCGATTTTGCGGCTGATTTAGGATTGTTATATCGAGCAATTGTATAGCATTTAAGGCCGCGCCACAATAACTATTGTTAATTTGGATGGGACTGAAATCGCCTTGGTTAGACAAAGTTGATATATCGCTTCTGCCTGCCACAAAATGCCCTCTACCTCTACCTTTACTGATTACTATACTCACTGTTAGAAGTTTGGATAATCAGCTTTCAGGTATAAATTGCTGTTGGCGAATTCTGCTTACCCGTTCTATATTTGTCATAATAGATGAATATTTAGCTCTGTTAATTGTCTATACTCCGAGATATATATCCTGTCTAAACGCAATGCTTTTGCGCGATAATGCGTGAAAAACTTTCAATAAAAGCAGTTGTGTAAGGCAGAATGTAGAAGGTGGTGGAAGCTGAAGCTAGAAGGCGGCAGAAAAAAAACTGTGAATATAAAATATAAAATGGATTGATTGAGGATGTTTAAAAGTTTATCTTCCCTCCCAAAAAACCTGGCTGTTCAAGAGAAGTATTTGCGGGGGAGGTGGTCGATCGCAATTTTATTTTCGATCGTTGTAGTGCTGGAATTTACTACGCCGTCGGAGTATCTGTTTGGGTATTTGTACACAGGGCCGATTTTACTGGCAAATTCGCGCTTGAGTCGGTTGGGTAAGTTGCAAATTACGCTGGTAGCGGCAGCTTTGACCCTGTTAAATTTGTTTGTTCCTCCCGGAGAAGCGATCGCCCTAGCGACAGTTGCAAATAGATCGATCGCAGTCATGGCTTTAGGAGTGACGGGATATTTGAGCGATCGCAACCAGCAGTACCAAGAAGCGATCGCGATCGCTAAAGCTGAGTTGCAGTCGCAGCAGCAGTTAGCCAGCATCCGAGAAGATTTTGTCTCTACTTTGAGTCACGACTTGAAAACGCCGATGCTGGGGGCGATCGAAACTATTAAAGCTTTCCAGCAGGCAAAATTTGGGGATGTGACTTCCACTCAGCAAAAAGTTCTGGAAACAATGGCGCGATCGCACAAAATGACATTACAATTAGTAGAAACGCTGCTGGATGTTTACCGCAACGATACCGAAGGTTTAAAACTGCAACTTGCGCCCGTAAATTTAGTTGCTTTGGCAGAAGAAGTAATTGCAACCCTCATCAATTTATCGGCAGCGCGCCGGGTTTACATTAATATGAGTTACGGAGAGTCAGATTTCCGCCGCTCTTTGTGGGTAAACGGCGATGCAGTGCAACTTCAGCGCGTTTTTGCTAATTTACTAACAAACGGGATCAACCATTCTCCTCGCGGTGGTAAAGTAGAAGTGTTGATGGAATTTTATTCAAGTTATCAGATCGTGAAAGTTATTGATAGCGGGTTAGGAATTACAGCAGAGGAACTGCCCCACTTGTTTGAACGTTTTTATCAAGGAAACGGCGATCGGCAAGCCAAAGGATCGGGATTGGGATTGTACTTGTCCCGCCAAATTATTGAGGCGCACGGCGGTATAATTTGGGCAGAAAATAAATTGCCGCACGGCGCTTTGTTTGGATTCCGACTCCCTGCTATCCCAGAGAAATGAAACCAGTTTATCCCTTGCGAATTCTCCTAGTTGAAGACGACGAACTGTTTCGGTTGGGGCTGCAAACGCGGTTGCAGCAAGAAAGTTGCTTGCAAGTAATTGCTGAAGCGGAAGATGGCGAAACGGCAGTAGAATTGACTCAGGAACACTTGCCCGATGTGGTAGTTCTCGATGTCGGTTTGCCTGGAATTGGGGGTATTGAAGCGTGCCGCCAAATTAAACAGCGACATCCAGCAATTCCCGTTTTAATCTTAACTTCTCATTCGCAAAAATCCTTAATTGAAAGATTGATTGGTGCGGGTGCTCAGGGCTATTGTCTAAAAGGAATTGCGGCGGAAACTTTGGTGTTGGCAATTCGATCGGTAGCGGCGGGCGCTTCGTGGTGGGATAAGGCCGCGACTGCGGAAATTAGGGCGGTTTTTGCTAATCCCGAACCTTTAAAAAATGGGTTGAAATCGGAACTTTTAGAGAATCCGCTGACGAAGCGAGAACAGGAAATCTTGGCTTTAGTTGCGGGGGGAAAAAGCAATCAGGAAATTGCTCAAATATTGTACATTGCCCCGGGTACGGTACGGGTGCACGTGCACGCAATTTTGCAAAAGTTAGAAGTGCGCGATCGCACTCAAGCTGCTGTTCTCGCAATTCAGAAAGGATTGGTAGCACAAGAACTGTTAGCGATCGAACCTTAAAAAGGCGATTTGTGTACGGGAATAGTCGGTTTGTGAAATAAATTAATTGCTAAACTTGCCCCTATAAAGATGCCTCTGTTGCAGGTTCACGGAAAATTAATATCAGTCTTGATTGTTAATTTTTTTCATGACATTTAATATGTGAATTTGCTAAGCTCGGTACATCTTAATTTTCCAGCGTTGCTGAATTGAGGTATGATAGAGCGAGTGAGCGATTCACAAAAACCAATGGCGTTGCTGATTCACGGTATGAATCAACTTTTCGCTTGATGTTACAAAACTCACCCTCAAGCGGGCTTATAGCAATTGGGAAATCTTGAATTCATACCTGTATTCAGCAACGCCGGGAATTGATATTCTCAGCGGCGGCATTGGGCGCGATCGCTTTGTTTTAACAGCAGGTGATAACAGCGATGAAATTACTGATTTCACAAAAGGTGAAGATTTGCTGGTGTTAGCGGGCGGTATAACTTTTGCTCAACTCAGTATTACCCAAAACGCTAATGCAGCTTTCATCAGGATTGGTCAGAACGGTCAACTGTTGGCTGCTTTGAATGGAGTGGAAGCTAGTGCGATCGCACTACAAGACTTTACCGTAATTTAGTAAATCGATCGCGCCTTATTTTCAACCCAAATAAACCCAAATAAACGCATATAATATCTGATTTATCTGCGTTTATCGGCGTTCATCTGCCTGCATCTGCGGTTTTCAAACTCATCACATCGTTTCCGGTTGCATCGGAATCATAAAATCGAGTCAACAGTTAAAACTCAACTATTCAGTTTTTCCACCCGCCCGTCAACAGTCAAACGATTTGAGATTTGAGATTTGAGATTTGAGATTTTTAACAGTCAACAGTCAACAGTCAACAGCCAACAGTCAACAGTCAACAGTCATTTCGGTGTAACCGGAATTGATATCACATAGTAAATCGCCCAAATAGCCATCGCCCGCAAATAGTGACTCGCCCGAAAAGTTCCCCCCGCCGTAATCGCTTCCGGCGTCCGAAACTGCAACCCATTCTCATAAATCTGCTTCACCACCGCATCCGTCAATTTAAACGCTTTCTCCTCCATTCCCATCTGCACCAAAAAAGCCGCCAACCCAAAATTAATCCCCGTCCAAACTTCCAAAGGATGAGTCGCATTCGGATTTTCCGGCGAACCGTTCAGCATTACTCCATTCGCCGCACCGAACTCGCCCTCATTGAACTTCAAAAAGCAAGAATTGTACACAGTTTCTAAAGCACTGACTGCACATTCTGGCGGTACAATATCCGGCAATCCTAACAGTTTCGCGTAAAACTGACCGCACAGTTGATCTGCCATCACTACTTCCGAATTACTCTCGCTGTCCAAACGGTAATATTGACCGTTCCACAGTTTTTCTTGATAGCTAGGTCTTGCTTGTAGCAGCCAACTGTGATATAATGCAATCTTCTCTTGGGGATTAGGAATCGTATCCGGTGCTGCATTTTCCAAGATTTCGCCGATCGCGATCGCACTCTCCAGCGCCGCCAACCACAAACCCCCGCAATACGCACTTATCCCCCGCATTTGCCAATCATCAAACGTCTGATCCGGTGCTCCCGAATTCTCAGGAATTCCGTCCCCATCCTCATCAAAAGTTTTCAGATAAGCCAAAGCCTCAACAATTGCCTGCCAACACTCTTGCAAAAACTCGCAATCTGTGCCGCCAGTCAACAGGAAGTCCCGATAAACCTGCAACACAAAATCGCAAGGCAAATCCTTCCACAAATTGCAATCTTGATAGCTAGTATAATTCGTTTTCTCCCAAGGATGTTCGTTAGGAGCACCCAAATCGTGCGGCGTCGCACCGACGGCTTTTCTAATAGCCGATGCTTGATTCCAGCCCACAATTCTAGGCGTATCGTCACCAGCAGAAATTGCCCGTGCAAAAGCTATAATTACCGATTTTTCTAATTCCGGCCACAGCATCAACAAAGCAAAAGAACCGTAAAGCCGCACGTCCAAACTTTCGTACCAACGGTAATCAATGCACTCCAAAACTCCAAATTGACCCTTCGGATCGCGTTCGTCAGCCGCACTCCAAAGCGTGCCGCCGTCAGTTAGGATGTACAACTCGTTAAACAAAGCCATTTTAAAACTGTCTGACAAATCTTTCCGTTCTAAAATGGGTTTTTGCCAAGCTTCAATATTTTCGCGCCAAGTATCGGAATGCTTCATTGCAGTGCGAATAATCGGCCAAGCATTTTTGCCGTTGCGGCCGAAGAAATCTGTATAGCGGCGGTAATACCAAACTCCCGATGCAAACTCAGTAACGGGCAAATCCCAAGCTATAATAAAGGGGATTTTGCGAGTTTTTCCCGGTCGAATAGTAAAGCGAACTGCGATCGCACAGGCTAACTGTTCCCCTGCTGCTGCTGCTGTCTCGTCTTTGTCATCCAACAAGAAACCTTCAGCAGAAAAGTTGCGCCAAATATCCTCGCCATTCCCCGCCGGGTTCCAGCGAGTTTGATAGAATACTTCTACCGCCGGATTAGTAATAGTTGCGATCGCCCATTGTCCATCCCCCTCTTGCGGTTCGTCCTCAGCAGTCAACCGCGTCATGACGCAACCGATCCGGTGAAAATCTTCCACCAACAAATTCAAATTTCTGGCACTTTCTCCCCAGCGGGATTGATAATCATAAAATGGACTGCCATCATCGCGCACCATCACTTCCGGCGACTTATTAGCATTAGTAAACCAACCAACAATATTCTCCCAAGTTAACATGATGCTGAGAGTAATCGGCGCATCTGTAGGATTGTGCGCCACCCATTCAAACATGGCGACTGGGTAACTGCTTTCCTGATAATTGTTCGGCAAAATTGGCGAAAATTGTTCGCAGCTTAATTGAGCCTGAAACACATTTTCATAAACAAACCAACTGCGCGGATACAAAGCATGATAAGTCCCCGAAGAATTAGACTCTTCCCCGGTTATTTCTCCTTCTTCCCTTCTTCCTTCTTCCTTCTTCCTTCTTCCTTCGCCAGGATACCATTTCCAACTAGATAAACTACCATCGGTAGGCGGTTCAGTAGACAGTGCAAAAGCTTGTTTCTGGCCTTGAGTTTCTTCAAAAACGCTGAACTGACAAGCGGGCAAACTGCGAAAAATGTGCTCGCCGCCGTCAATGTGCCAGAGGTTAAAGTCGCCGCGGGACGATCGCCCGATGCAGCCGGCACCGAACCCGCCCAGAGGCATCCCGTGCCAGGGGCCGTCGTCGAGATTGCTTGCGTAGCGGACTGTATAGGGATTCTCCCAACCGAGGCCGATGGGGCGTTTCCAGGTGTGCGGGGGGATGTTTGGAGTAGATGTGCGATCGTTCATGATAGATGTTAGTGGGAAGGGCGATCGGCGGAATTCCGGCAGAGCTTTAATAGTATATATAGGACTTACGCAAAAAACCCAGTTTCTGATTTAGATTTTAGATTTTAGATTGCAGCAAGCCACTTTATCGGGGCAGAATATCACCTAAGCTTAGATTGACAAACTCCGCAGGTATCGTTTAACATTTAATTAAATGCTAATTTCATGTCATCATTATGATTAACCTTTCAAGAGACATACATTCTCTCACCGATTTTAAACGTAATACGACTGAGTTTGTGCAGCGCCTCAAACAAACAAAACATCCTTTAGTTCTAACTGTCAATGGGAAAGCAGAGTTAGTTATTCAGGATGCTGAATCCTATCAGAAACTTTTAGATGCGGTTGAGTTATTAGAGACTTTAAAGGGAATTAAACTGGGTTTGGCACAAATGGATCGAGGGGAAGGGCAAAAAGCGGAGGATTTTTTCAATCAACTGTTTGATAAGCTAGACAGTTAGCCATGAATCAGAAATATCAAGTCATTATCCAACCCGCAGCGCAAAAAGCGATCGAGGAATCTTATTTTTGGTTGAGCAATCATTCTTCTCAGAAGGCTAGAAATTGGTTAGAAGGCTTGTACAAAGCTATCTTATCGCTAGAAAATATGCCTTCTCGTTGTTCCTTCGCGTTTGAGAATAGTTTTTTTGACGAAGAAATACGACAACTTGTTTACGGCAAGGGACGAAATGCCTATCGAATTCTGTTTGCGATTGTTGATGATACAGTTCAGATTATTTTTGTGCGACACGCTGCCCAAAAACCGATGATAGATGAATCAGAATAAACTCCGTAGAAGTGTCGAAACCCTGACTACCCGTGCGTAATTCCTATATCTAGTTTGACACCCCACTTTATCGGGGCAGAATATCATCTAACCGAAGTTGCAAGTTCTTTAGCAGAGGAGAAATAATCGGTTGGTTGAGGCGAAATTGTTGCTTGGTATAATCTTCGTCAATCAGTTGGCAAACAGTGACTGTAGGTTGTTTTGGTTTACCGATAAAAGCCACGCCTCCCAATCCGCGATAATCAACGATCCAATATTCGGGAATTCCTAAAAGAGCATATTCTTCAACTTTCCGGGCGTAATCTGTTTCCCAGTTAGTGCTAACAACTTCTACCACCAATTTAATCGATCGCCCCAGCGTAATCACAGGTTCTCTTTCCCAGAGTGGTTCGCTGACAAGGGCGGTTTCATCTAACACGACAATATCGGGACGGCGGGCAGTAGCTGCATCTGAAAATGGACGGATCAAACAAGTGCGGGGAATGAACCAAGGTAGTTTTTCTGCTGCGATGGCGATGCCGATTTGAGTTGCCAGTTTACCGCTGACGGTTTCGTGCGGGCCTGTTGGTTCCATGTCAACTAATTCTCCGTCAGCGAGCTCGTAGCGGAAGTTGTCACAATATCGATCGAGGAATGTTTCAAAGGTGAGGATTTTTTGCGCGGTGTAAGCCATTGGAAACTAATAGTTTTTTGCTAAAAATCTTATTGTATCAACTAACCAAATCCCAAATCAGAACCTTTCCCCGCGTGAACCAAAGCCAACTTTTCGTAACGCTTAGCGTGTTCCACCAACTCCGCAGCTTCTTCCTCAGAGACATCCCGCAGGCGCTTGGCAGGCACTCCCGCAACTAGCGTGTGAGGGGGAACGTCTTTGGTGACAACCGCCCCTGCACCGACGATAGAGCCTGTTCCCACCCTCACTCCGTCTAGGACGATCGCCCCAATCCCGATCAGGCAGCCCCGTTCAATGTAAGCTGAGTGAATCACGGCTCGGTGTCCGACTGTCACGAAATCTTCCAAAACAGTCGGTTTCCCCGGATCGCCGTGCAGAATTGCTCCATCTTGGATATTGGTACTTGAGCCGATCGCAATTCGCTCTACATCCGCCCGCACCACCGCCCCGTACCAGATACTAGCGCCCGCTGCCACCTCAACCCTGCCGATGACAACAGCACCTTCAGCGACAAAAGCCGCTTGGGACAGATCGGGCCTGGGCCAATGGGAAGGAAGTGCAGGCAGAGGTTCGTTGAGATTGCTCATTTGTTCGTCGATCGTTATACTTCTAGCAGATTAGCTGGTTGTTGATACGGGATATAATAAAAATATTTGGCACTTTTGCAGAGAAAATATGCTGGGACGCAAATAAATGATTGAAGTTGCCTTGCAATACCCGATGTTTGGCCCGGAAATTCAGTGTCCCCACTGTCGCCAAACAATTCCGGCTCTAACGCTCACGGATACCTATTTGTGTCCGCGTCACGGGGCATTTGAGGCAGATCCAAAAACGGGGGAACTGGTTCACCTTCAGTCTGGGCGGCACTGGCGCCGCTGGGAGAATGAATGGTATCGCCAGCACACGCACCCCGACGGGATTCGGTTTGAAATTCACGAAGCGCTCGATCGACTCTATACTCAAGGCTACCGAGCAACTCGCGTGATCGTTGCCCAACGCTATCGCGACTTAATCAGCGCTTATTTGGAACGCAGCACGCCTTGGCGGGGCCAGTCGGAATCGCCGCGGCCGAGGCTTTACGGTCTACCTGTGGATTTTAGCCCCGAGCCCCAGGAGGAACCTTGCTGGGAAGTGATTAATTTTGATTTGGAAAAAGAGCCGGGAGTTCCGATTAGATATCCCTATTTTCGGTTGTTTGAATAGTCAGTTGTCAGTTGGCAGTTGTCCGTTGACAGTTGTCCGTTGACAGTTGTCCGTTGTCATTAGGAAATTAACAGACTAAATTTATTCCTGAGTCTGGAATTATCAGTAATAAGTAAATAAAGTAACTAATGATTAACAAATCATAATGCCGATTAATAACAACTATCAACTGACAACTATCAACTGAAAACTATCAACTATCAACTGCCAACTATCAACTATCAACTGACAACTATCAACTGACAACTATCAACTGACAACTATCAACTGACAACTATCAACTATCAACTATCAACTGCCAACTGCCAACTATCAACTGCCAACTGCCAACTGCCAACTGACAACTGTCAACTGACAAAATCAAATGCACCACGCCTCGATTCGCACTGCTAACATTCACCGGGCGATCGCCTTTTACGAACAGTTGGGATTTACTGTGAGCGATCGCTTTACCACTGGTTACACTCTAGCCTGTTGGATGGAAGGTCTTAACGGACGCATCGAACTCATTCAAATCCCGGAACCAAAACCCGCACCGGATGCTTTTGGAGACGAGCATTATGTTGGATATTATCATTTATCTTTTGATTTAACTGAAGCGACAACTGACTTGCCTAGCTGGTTGCAGTCTTTGAAAGAGCGGTTTGAGGAAGCTGCTAAAGACCAACCAAACCAGTTTCAAGCTTTGAAAGTTTTATTAGAACCGACTCAACAGGCGATCGGGCAAAATGTTTACGAAGTAGCTTTTATTGCCGATACTGACGGTTTGCCTTTAGAATTTATCCGGCGGATGAATTAGTTATATCAATTCCGGCTGCACCGGAATGATATATAGGACACGGCAGTGCCGTGTCCCTACAATCGATCGCGGTAGGGAAACGGCACTGCCGTGTCCTCCGTTTATATCATTCCGATGCTAACGGAATTGATATTAATGACTGACGACTATGGATAATCATTCTCTCTCTCAATCGGAAACTGAGAATAGTTATTACTCTTAATCCCTGGTAACGTTCCCGACCAACTTAACAATATTTTTATAAAATATAGTAGATTTTTAACTCAAAATCTACTATATTTTATTTTTGACTATACAATATGAATATCTATTCATACTATCAGGTGTTGGAATAAACCCAGGAAAAACCATGCAAAAAGCCAAATCGAGCGATTCCGGCTGCTGTAGTCACGACGACCACCACGAACACAGCCATGAGAATCACAACCACGACGACCACGGCCACGACCACGGCCACGACCACGGCCACGACCACGGGAACGGAGATTTTAACCTGAATCAAGAATTGATTCCTGTGATATTGGTTGTTGTACTATTTGTCGGCGGTTTAATTTTTGAAGAAAAACTGCACAACACGCCCTATTCTATAGGTGAATATCTGGTTTTCATCCCGGCCTATCTTTTAAGCGGATGGAATGTTTTAACTATTGCCGGCCGCAACATTCTGCGAGGCCGATTTTTTGATGAAAATTTCTTAATGACTGTAGCAACACTCGGCGCTGTCGCTATTCACAAACTCCCTGAAGCAGTCGGGGTGATGTTGTTTTTCAAAATCGGAGAACTTTTTCAAGAATTTGCGATCGGGCGATCGCGCCAATCGATCCGATCGCTTTTAGAAATTCGCCCAGACAGCGCCAATCTCAAAGCAAATGGCGACATCAAAAAAGTTGCACCAGAAACAGTAGCCGTCGGCGATATCATCCTTGTCAAACCGGGAGAAAAAATTCCCTTAGACGGTGAAATTATCGACGGCAACTCTCAGATTGACACGTCTGCACTAACTGGAGAATCAGTACCTCGAACAGTGAAAGCTGGAGAAACAGTTTTAGCGGGAACAATTAACCAGACAGGAGTTCTCACCGTCAAAGTTACCAAACTCTTCGGCGAATCTTCAATCTCCCGAATTTTGGAATTAGTAGAAAATGCCAGAAGCAAAAAAGCTGAAACTGAGAAATTTATCAGCAAATTTGCCAGTTACTACACGCCTTTTGTAGTATTTGCATCGCTAGCAGTGGCTTTAATTCCGCCTTTGTTCATTTCAGGAGCAACTAATGCAGACAGATTTTTATGGGTTTACCGCGCCCTTGTCTTGTTAGTTATTTCCTGTCCTTGCGGATTGGTGATTAGCATTCCTCTGGGATACTTTGGGGGAATTGGCGGTGCAGCCAAGCGCGGTATTTTGGTTAAAGGCTCGACTTTTTTAGATACCCTGACAGCAGTCAAGACAGTTGTTTTGGACAAAACAGGAACTCTGACAAAAGGAGTTTTTAAAGTAGCAAAAATTGTGCCTCAGAATGGTTTTTCCCAAACAGAGTTAATGGCAATAGCGGCTAAAGTAGAATCTCAATCCAATCACCCTGTCGCGAAATCTATTCTGGAAGCTTACGGCGGAAAGATAGATTCATCGGATGTGAAAGATTACGAAGAAATAGCGGGACACGGCATTCGAGCCAAATTAAATAATCAAATTGTGCTGGCGGGAAATGACCGTTTGCTGCACCGAGAAAATATTGCTCACGATGTCTGCAATGCTGAAGGTACGATCGTGCATTTAGCGGTAGACAACCGCTACGCTGGGTATATTTTGATTGCTGACGAGCTTAAGGAAGACGCTGTACAGGCTATTCGCGACCTCAAGAAACTGGGTGTTGAGCGAATCGTGATGCTCACAGGAGATAATCAAGCTGTAGCCGATAGTGTTGCCAAACAGCTCGGTTTAGATTCCTATTTAGCCGAATTATTGCCCGAAGGAAAAGTCGAGGCGATCGAAAAACTGATCGGTCAATCTAAAAAAGGCGATAAAATTGTTTTTGTCGGGGACGGAATTAATGACGCACCCGTTCTTGCTAGAGCTGATGTGGGCATAGCAATGGGGGGTTTGGGCTCCGATGCGGCGATCGAAACCGCCGATGTTGTAATTATGTCAGATGCACCGTCAAAGGTGGCTGAAGCCATCCAAATTGCCCGAAAAACTCACAATATTGTCTGGCAAAATATCATTTTTGCCATGTTAGTCAAAGGCATATTTATTGCTTTGGGTGCTTTTGGGTTAGCTACCATGTGGGAGGCAGTTTTTGCCGATGTTGGGGTGGCTTTAGCTGCTATTTTCAATGCTACTAGAGTTTTGAAATAGAGTTTTTTCAAATTGAGTATTGCCTACCTTACCCACAATTGAGACATACATTCTGAGGTCAAAAATATTATGCGCCGTCAACGTTCTATGCCCTGGATTCACCGTTATTATCGTCCGATTACGGCAGGAATTGCCTCGATAGGGGCTGCGATCGCTGCCTATCTAACAGCGGTCAAGTTATCCAACGGAACGGCAGTTTGTCCGATCGCAGGCTGCGACATCGTGCTTTCGAGTCCCTATGCCTATGTCTTTGGTTTGCCTCTTTCTTTGTTCGGTTTTTTGGGCTATTTGAGCATGATAGTTTTTGCCGTAGCTCCCCTATTTGTCAATCCCGCAGAACAGAAGAGTCTCCGCTCTAAGTTAGAGTCTTGGACGGGACTATTTCTGTTTGCTGGTAGCACAGCTATGACGATTTTTAGCGGCTATCTGATGTATGTACTGGCTGTTGATATCAAAGCCGCTTGTATTTATTGTATTGCCTCTGCTTTATTTGCAACTAGCTTGTTTGTCTTAGCATTAATCGGTCGCGAATGGGATGATATCGGACAACTATTTTTCATAGGAATTCTGGTGTCTATGTTAGTGTTGATTTCTTCTTTGGCTCTTTATGCCGATGTAAATAATCTCGGTACAGCTAAGGAAACTAGCATGAAGACTGCAACATCTTCCGGTAGTTCAGAAATTGCTTTAGCGCGACATTTAAAAATAGTGGGAGCTAAAATGTACGGCTCTTTTACCTGCGAGCATTGTCAAGCGCAGAAGGAATATTTTGGCAAAGAAGCGGCTCGCTTTATCAATTATATCGAGTGCAATCCTCAAGGGAAAAATGCTCGGCGGGATCTTTGCGAAGCTGCGAAGATTCAGGGGACTCCCACTTGGGAAATTAACGGTAAGTTTTACGAAGGGCAAAAATCGTTGCAGGAGTTAGCTGATTTATCTGGCTATCAAGGAACTCGCGAATTTAATAATCTCTCAAATCAGGAACGTTGACAATAGTGATTTTTGCCGATCGCACGTCGATTAAATTAGCCGCCACCGCCCAAGCAAACGGCGCTGCAATCCAAATCCGATCGCCATTCCTGCGACTACAATGCCTGTAAAGTAAGCCAACACAGTCAACCGCACTGAAAGAGGAGGCGCAACTCCCTCAACCTCAATAGTTTGTGAAACCTGCAATGGTGGAAACTGACGGGCTGCATTTGGTTGGGGAGAAACTTCTACCTCAACTTTATGAGGTGCGCCATCAAAAAACTGCTCTTGCCATAGTAGTTTTCCGGCTGCATCTGGCGCACCTTTGTAGGCAAAAGCAATCCAATCATGTTCGAGTTGGATAGTTTTAATATTCAACAATACATCTGTGACTGGCTGATTTGTTTTGATATCGGTGACTTGAACTTGTAAATTAGCAGTTGTACCTACTGTGGCACTAACATCTCCAGAAAGTCGCACCTCAAAACCCTGAGATTTCACGATCGGGCTAATTTTTTCTGTAGGTGCGGATTCAGTCATGTGAGACATTGGCATCGACATCTCAGACTGGGCAATTTCAGCACTCACATTGACAAATAACAAGGCAGCGATCGCAATTATTATCGCCCCACTTAACAGCAATCGCACTCTCTCGGGCGCTATTTCTCCTGCTTGGATTTTGGGCTTTCCTCCAATTGCCAAGCCGCCACCTAGCCCAACAGCCAACAAAATCGCAGCTAAAATCCAAAAATTGCGATACTTCACCCCGTTTTCCGGGACAGATAGTGTTAAAGTTTGCTCAAAAGGAGTAAAAGCATTTGGGGCGATCGGAGTCACCTTTGCTAACAATTGATAATTTCCCCTAATCGGCAGCATTTGCTGGATTTGCAACTCACCTTTAGCTGCAACAGCCTCTATATCCAGCAACTTTGTTCCCTCCACGATCGGAAAATCGGTGGTAAACCAAGGATTTTTAGGCGGAGTTAGAATTGTCAGCCCAATTCGAGCATTCTCTAAGGGAATACCCGCCGCATCTAAAGCTTGTAACTTTAACGACACCGGAGATAGAGGTGTAGTTGCCTCGGCTTCAAAGGGTAAAATCTGACTGATTGGCGGTTCAGCAGTCAGTCGCACAGTTGGTTGTGGAGACTGCGAAAACCCTACCCAAGTATAGAAAACGATACTCATCATGCAGACAGCAGTGATGAGTGCAGAAAACTTGAATTTTGACATTTTAATTCTGGACTTTTAAGGACTCTTGCGTGGAGTGGGGGCGGGTTTATTTAATCTGTCTGCACATGAGAAAGCTATTGGTGAATCCGCCCCTACAGGTTAAGCGAGAATGGTGCAATATCTCAAATGAAAACAATCTTGTCTAGTGACAACTAACCATCAAAGTGTGGTGGCGCAGAGAGTGTACCTTGTTATGAACGGCGGGATAAGTTGTAAAGTAAACAGTCCAGACAGTCAAAGCGCATAGGGAGATGTATAGCGTCGCTTGCACGGGTGTTGAAAGCGTCAACCGTGCCGTTTGTTGCCAAATTGAAGAAGAAGAAGATTGAGTAGTCATCATGTACCTCGCAGATGAATTTAAGTAAATTTGGGCATCGGCGGGCATCCTGACTTGGAGAACTTTTCTCCTTCACAGTTGCGGGACAGTGTTGGATTTGCACCGAACTTTCCCCGTTACCTCTGGTGGCTGCTCCTCACCAGAACCGATTTGATATTCAGACAGTACCACACTTTTTGTTGTTGCATTCACATTGCCTAGAATGTTACACAAAATATACACAACTTAATATATAGCCTTTCTCAGAAAGATGAGGTACGTTGTTGGGCTTCAGCCCTCTTAGTCTGGCTGGTTATGTAAGCTGTCAGTCATACCTCATCTTTTTGAGAAAGGCTATATACGGTGACTCTGCCGGATTTCGATCCGACTGATGACATTCCGCTACCTTTGTGAGATTATGAAAAGAATATGAAAATCATTTAACCGTAAAACAAATGACTCATTCGGAGAACAAACCCAGCCTTCCAGAGGTTCACCGCAGCATCCCCGTTCCCAACAGCAAAGGTTTCTGGCGTAAAATGCTGGCCTACGCAGGGCCTGGATATTTGGTTTCAGTGGGTTACATGGACCCCGGAAACTGGGCGACTGACTTAGCGGGGGGAGCAAAGTTTGGCTATGCGCTATTAAGTGTGATTTTGCTATCTAATTTGATGGCAATTTTGCTGCAATCACTCTGCGTGCGTTTGGGAGTGGCAACGGGACGAGATTTGGCACAAGCTTGTCGAGATTATTTCAGTCCGCGAGTCAGTTTTTTGCTGTGGATACTTTGTGAAATTGCTATTTCTGCTTGCGATTTAGCTGAACTTGTTGGAAGTGCGATCGGACTGCAATTGCTATTTGGCATTCCCTTAGTTTGGGGAGTGTGCATCACTGCGCTAGATGTGATAATGGTGTTATTTTTACAAGGGAAAGGCTTTCGTTATATCGAAGCTTTGGTAATTACGATTATTGCAATTATTGGCGGTTGTTTTATTGCCGAAATATTTTTTGCCAAACCAGATGCCGGAGGAGTTTTACTCGGTTATGTTCCGAAGCTAGAGATTTTGCAAAATCAGGCAATGCTTTATATTGCGGTTGGTATTTTGGGGGCAACTGTGATGCCGCACAATCTTTACTTGCATTCGTCGATCGTGCAAACTCGCGCTTGGCAAGAAACTGCTGATAAAAAATGGGAAGCAATAAAATTTGGCACAATTGATTCTAGCGTGGCGCTGTCAATAGCTTTGTTTATTAATTCAGCTATTCTGATTTTGTCTGCTGCCACATTTCACTTTTCCGGCTATCAAGAAGTAGCAGAAATTCAAGATGCTTACAAACTGCTTTCTCCGGTGCTGGGCGTGGGTTCAGCCAGTGCCATTTTTGCCTTTGCTTTATTGGCTTCGGGGCAGAATTCAACCTTGACTGCAACTCTAGCAGGACAGATTGTGATGGAAGGGTTTTTGAATTTTCGTCTGCGGCCTTGGTTGCGGCGGTTGCTGACTCGACTGGTGGCCATTGTGCCAGCTTTGATCTCTATTATTCTGTTCGGTGAAGGCAGTACAACTAATTTGCTGGTTTTCAGTCAAGTGATTCTCAGTTTGCAATTACCTTTTGCAGTAATTCCCTTGGTAATGTTTACCTCAAACCGCCGCTTGATGGGAGAGTTTGTGAATCCATTTTGGCTGAAAGCGGTAGCTTGGTTAGTCGCTAGTATTATAGTAGGATTAAATAGTTGGCTGCTGTTGCAAACCATTTTCTAGCAATTGCCAATTATAGTCCAGCCCCCGCAGAGGGGAAGTTTTGTCTGACAATTTACACTGCGAATCCTTAGCTAGAAGACTCAGTTGTCTCAAAAGGCTGTCGGAAGTCTTCTCCAACAATAAATCGCGTTGAATCTAGAGGATAAGTCTTCACATAAACCAGACAACCGGTTGCCGACGAAGGACTATAGGGAGAATTGGGTGAATACCGCAGCCAACTACCAGTTGGGTAATCTCCTAACTCATCACTCCAAGTACCTTCGATGACAAAGATTTCTTTCACTTCAGATTCAACTACGTTTGACAAAGCCGTGCCGGGTTGCCAGCGTTCCACCCAAACTTTTTCAGGAAAACCCTCTTGTTCGTAAAGTGGCTTCACCTCAATTTGGGGAATAATACCGGGCTGCCAGGACAACTCGTAAATATTCGTTTTCACCCGCTGGCGAGTGGTTCCACCATGTTGCCGTAATTTAACAAATGTCAGGCAACCTTCATCGCTATAAGGGCGATGGATAAACCCTTCAGGATTGAGCATATAAGATCCTGGGGGATACACACCGGTTTCATCAGCGAAGTTGCCCTGGAGTACCAAAATTTCTTCTCCACCGGCGTGTCCGTGCAGCGGGAAAAAGCCACCCGGATCGAAGCGAGTCAGCATGGTGACGGGATGATCTTGAACGTTATCGTCGGACTCAAAGGCACCAAACCAAATGCCCGTAAAAGTGGTCTGATACCAGGTTAGCGATGACTGCAATACTGCGGCTCGACTCGATACGTCGTTGTGAATTGGTTGAGGTTGCCACTGAAATTGAGAAGACATGATTATTGAAATTTAAGATGAATTTAAGGTTGATTTAAGATTAATTTCAGATTGTCAATAGGCTGGTTAGAATAACCAGTATACAGGAATTGTGCCATATTTTCTTGCCGATCGCCTATTGCCTATTTATACTGTTTCGCCAGTGCGATCGTTTTATCTAGCAATATACCGCCCACAGGATCTGTGCCATAGGAGTCTGAGATGTGTAAGGCGATATCCAGGGCAAAACCCACCTTGCCATCCAAGAGCGCAAAAGCCCAAAGACTCACGTAGTCGCGCAAACTAGCATCAACTAATTTGAGGTGCTCTAGGGTTCTGAAATATCTGGATTCAGCGGCTGTCGGACTCCCCGGCAATCGTTCGATCTGTTGCTGGTCGAGTTGACTGGAGAGGGCTTTCCGCGTACTCTGCATCACCCTAGGAAAACTCTGAAAGTTGAGACTCGACAGCCAAAACCCTTCCTCAATTAAAGCTTTATGAACTCGATCGAAGGTGTTTTCTCCGTCATAGAAAGCTATGATTCCCGGTTCGACATCGATCGCTAACATCCGATCTCTGACCGATTTATCGATACTCAGAAAGATATCTAAATCCCGACCTTGAGAATCGAGTTTTAACCAATCAATTCCATGAACTTTCAGCTCTCCAATGACTTCATCCAAGCGTGTTGCAGGTAATTCCACACGGCTCTCAACGTCAAAAGTTTCTGTAAAGCTATACTGCTGGGAATTCTCGTTGGGTTGAAGCGTACTCGAACAGAAGGGATAGGAAGTTAGGAAAAATTTGACCTGACTAGAGGAATCATCGGTTACGATTTTTTTGACAATGGTAAATTTTTGGAAATTCCAAGAATTTTCCTCATTCAATTCCCTAGAATCTGGGTCGAAGCCGATGTAGTAGGAAAACGGAGCAATTTCCTGCCAGATGCGGTGAGGTTCGCCTGATGCACCGATATCAACTAGAACAAAATTAGTCTCATTGAAAATTGCAATTTCCGACAGTAATTCTTGAAACATTGCGTCGCTTTACCCGATCGAATAGTTGGCCTTAGCCATTAAACATCAAAGTCGCGCATATAGCAATCCTATCAATAGCGATCGACCGTCAGTTGTCAGCAATCGGCTGAGGCCCTTCCAGAATTTCGGGGAGAGCCAAGCCCAGATATCTCTCGTCTGGCAACAGATACGAGTCTTGTGGGCCGTGTCAATCGATTTTAGATTTTAGATTTTAGATTTTAGATTAAAGAATTGAAGCATTGACCCCACGGATCGAGTCGGGGGCTCCTTTATCGGATACAGGTTTTTTATTTCTGGACGGATGAATCACGTGGCGGGTATCCTAGATGCTTGATTGTGAAACCCGATTGGGTTCGATCGCAAGAAATCGGAAGCTTGAGGCTTAGCGGTATCGAGAGAGGCCGATGGGAGCATCTCAGTTTTGCAAAAAGCATTTTTTTTATTATAGTGCGAGCTTAAGAGCTCGCGTATTCTACAAATCGCGAGCTCTTAAGCTCGCACTATAAATGCAAAACTGAGATGCTCCCGAGGCCGATGAGACGATAACATCGGTTTCAGTAGTCATTTGGCAATCACAATCAATCACCAATAACTAATAAATAAAAAACAAAACCCGCCGGCGCGGGTTTTATCTTAAAGCTAATTGTGAATGACTGCCAATTTGAACTATTTTTTGACAGGAACAAGCTCGTTAGCAACAACCGGACGGACAGACGAAGCGGTAGTTTTCAAAAGTGCGATCGCCTGCGCGTAAACAGGATCGTCCTTAGTCGCAACCAGCGTCGGTTTGTTAGCTAATTTCAGCTTTTGTTCGTCGGTGACTTCGACTTTGACATCGGGAGTAACGCCCTTGTGGCTGATATCCGTACCGTTGGGAGTATAGTAGTGAGCGATCGTCACTGCTAACCCCGAACCGTCAGACAAAGAATGTACCGACTGCACCAAAGCTTTGCCAAAAGTTTGGCCGCCCATCACAGTTGCGCGCTTGTTGTCCTTGAGAGCACCGGCCAAAATCTCGCTAGCACTCGCGGAGTTGTCGTCCACGAGCACCACCAAAGGCTTGTCAGTGATCGCAGTGCGATTTGCGCGCATTTCCTGAGAATCGCCCGCGCGATCGACTGTGCGGACGATCGCCCCGGTATCCATCCACATCCGAGCGATATCAATGCTCACTCGCAGCAAACCGCCGGGATTGCCCCGCAAATCCAACACAAAAGCGTCAGCTTTCTGATCCGAGAGCTTTTTAATCGCTGCCTGCATTTGTTCGCCCGCGTGGGAGCTAAACTCTTGCAAGCGGATGTAACCGACATTCTTACCGCCTTCATTCTTGAGGCTGTAGCGAACCGCTGCTACCTCAATTCTCGCCCTAGTCAGAGTGATATCAAACTCGCTTTTGCCCGATCGAGCAATCCGCAGCGTGACTTTCGTACCTTCAGCGCCCCGAATTATCTGAGCCGCATCCGAGACAGTCATGCCTTTGGTAGCTTTGCCGTCAATCACCAAAATCGTATCGCCCGCTTGAATCCCTGCCTTCAGGGCCGGCGAATTTTCCATCGGCTCGACTACCGTAATCGCTTTCGTTTTCTCGTCTTGTTCCAGCCTCATCCCCACCCCTGTCAGTTCCCCGGAGGTCTGATTTGTCAGCGCTTCGTACTGCTTCGGGTCCATGAAGCGCGTGTAGGGGTCGTTTAATTTCTCTAGGGCTTTGCGGAGGGCGGTGTAGGCAGCTTCGCGAGAGGTATAATTTTTGCTCAACAGTTCTTGGCGGGTTACTTGCCAGTCAGTCTTGTTAAAGCTGCCATCAACATAGTCTCGGTTCACAATTTGCCAAGCTTCGTCTAAGACAGCTTTGGGGCTATCTTGAAGCTCTGCGCGGACTGATTGACTCAGGCCGGGAACGAGTAAAGATATCGAAGCGGTTGTTGCCATCGCCCCAGTGAACAGGGCTGCCTGTAACTTAGAAAAGCGTCTGCGGGCTTGATTCATTGAATTTGGCTCAATTCGATTTTAGATTTTTGATTTGAGATTTGATATTGCTAAAAAATCTCAAACTACTACTTAAACTATTGTGTGGAGGCTACACCATCCCTTTTGACAGTTTAACGAGATTCATAGTCGATCGCCAACCAATTACTACTCTCTTTCAATAAACTTAATTTAAAACTTGGATTTAAATGTGCCGTGGAAGCTAAAATCGAACAATTTTCGCGTAAGTGGTTGAGCCTGCTCGTTAATGGAGTTATCGGTCTAGCAGCGCTGGCGGGGGTCGTTGCCATGCAGTCGAGCGGGGATTTGGGCGGAATGCCCTCTGTTGGCGTTCAGGGGCAAAAGCCGCTCTCTGCAATTTCTGCTGCGAGTTTCAAACAAGCCGCACAGCAAGAAGCGCAGCAAGAAGCCCTGCGGCTGAAAATGCTCAAAACTATCCCTAGTTTTGGGTTTGACAATTTAATTGCAGATTGGACATTTCTCAAATTTTTGCAATATTTTGGCGACGACGAAGCGCGAGATGTGACGGGCTACAATTTGAGCCAAGATTATTTTGACATAGTTACGCAGCGCGACCCGCGGTGGGCTGACATTTACCTGTTTCTTTCCACAGCTATTTCTTTTTATCAGGGAAAGCCGGAAACTGCTGTTAAGTTGATAGAGCGCGGTACTAGCGCCCTTTCTGTTTCGCCGCAAATTCATCCCCAAGCGTGGATAGTGTGGCGAACTAAAGGTCTTGATGAGTTGCTGCTGTTGGGCGATATTCCCGAGTCAATTAACTCTCACGAAATGGCCGCTGAGTGGGCGGAAAAAACCCCGGAAGGGTCGAAATTGGCGCCGATGTTTCGAGCAACTGCTGAATATTTGCGCAGAGATCCCGATAGCGTGCCGGTGCGTTTTACTGCTTGGAGCACGGTTTATGCTCAAACAACTGATAAGTTGGTGCGTCAAAGGGCGAAACAAGCTCTTGTCAAGTTGGGAGCTCAGGTGAAAAAAGATCGGAATGGAAAGGAGAGTTTTATTTTGCCGCCTCGAAAGTAAGCATAAGAAGGAAGAAGGAAGAAGGGAAATGCAGTCGCAGTAATAGTTTCAGATATCAAGAGTGGCCTAAATGTCAAGACGGTTGACTGTAATTCCCCAATCTAAAATCTAAAATCTAAAATCTAAAATCAGCTTGAGTTAGTTCGCGCCATTCACCGGGTTTGAGGCCTTCCAGACGCAAATGCCCGATCGCACTCCTGACTAGCCGCAGCGTCGGAAACCCTACTGCTGCGGTCATCCGGCGCACTTGGCGGTTGCGGCCTTCTGTCAGGGTCATTTCCAGCCAAGCTGTCGGTATGTTTTTGCGAAATCTAATCGGCGGTTCGCGGGGCGGCAATAGTGGTTCTTCTAACAATAATTGCACTTTTGCCGATCGAGTCCGATAATCTTGAATTGTGACACCAGTTTGCAAAGCTGCGATCGCACCTGCATCGGGAATTCGTTCCACTTGCACCCAGTAAGTGCGGGGATGAGCGAATTTCGGGTCACTGAGTCGGTGCTGCATTTGTCCGTCATCGGTTAGCAGCAACAAACCTTCACTATCGCGATCGAGCCTTCCTACTGCATAAATGTCAGGAATCGGAATATAATCTTTCAGGGTTCTGCGTTTAGTTTCGCTGGAGTTGTCAGTGAATTGAGTTAAAACATCATAAGGTTTGTAAAATAGAATGTACCGATAGGGCATAACAAATTAACGATTAAAAATCTACGATTTGGTTTTAATATTAACTGAATAGGTATCAACGGAGATATTGCATCATTGTCAATTACCTATTTAGGAACAGGCAAGATGCCTGTTTCACAGTAAAATTGAGTTTTTGTGGAACGGGCAAGATGCCCGTTCTTAAGAATGGTGAAAGATGTGAGTATAAACTGATATCCTGCACCAAGGTCAAAAACAGGCAAGATGCCTGTTCCACGAAATATGAATAAACTTACACCTAATTTTACCATGCCCGAAGCCACACACCGCGTTTGCATCGTCTTAGGAACTCGCCCGGAAGCGATTAAACTAGCCCCAGTAATTCAACGGTTCAAAAGTTCGCCAACCTTTGACACCCAAGTAATTTTAACCGGTCAGCACCGAGAAATGGTCGAGCAAGTAATGCGAATGTTCGATCTAAAAGCCGATCGGGATTTAGCAATTATGCAGCACCAGCAAACCTTGACGGATATTACTTCCCGGAGTTTGCAGGGTTTGGAAGCTTTGTTTAAAGAATTGCAGCCCGAAATCGTCTTAGTTCAGGGCGATACAACGACTGCGTTTGCCGCTGCTTTGGCTGCATTTTACCAGAAAATACCCGTAGGTCACGTAGAAGCCGGATTGCGGACAGACGACGTGTTCAATCCTTACCCCGAAGAGGCTAACCGACGGTTGATATCTCAGCTCACACGGCTGCATTTTGCCCCGACAGCGCTTGCCCAAGAGAATTTAGGGCGATCGGGCGTTTTGGGAGAAATTCACCGTACAGGCAACACAGTAATCGATGCTTTGCTTGCAGTAGCCAAACGCGAACCAGAATGCAACATTCCTAACTTAGATTGGAGCAAATATCGCACTATCTTAGCAACAGTTCACCGCCGCGAAAATTGGGGCAAACCTTTAGCAGGAATTGCTCAGGCATTTCTCCAAATCTTAGATAAATTTCCCGATACAGCCTTGCTCTTACCTCTACACCGAAATCCGACAGTTCGAGAACCTTTGCAAGCTCTTTTGGGCGACCATCCGAGAGTATTTTTAACTGAACCTTTAGATTACGCAGAATTAGTAGGAGCGATTCAGAGATGTCATTTAATTTTAACAGATTCCGGCGGCTTGCAAGAAGAAGCACCTAGTTTGGGCAAGCCTGTTTTAGTATTGCGAGAAACCACAGAAAGACCAGAAGCAATTTCTGGGGGAACTGCTAAACTTGTCGGTACGAATTCTGATACAATTTTCACAGCAGCGGCAGAATTGCTGAGCAATTCCGCAGCTTACAACGCAATGGCAATGGCAATTAATCCCTTTGGTGACGGTTTGGCAGCCTCGCGGATTTTGAAAATTGTTGAAGAGTATTTTAGTTAACTACCCCCTCGCGAGTTGGGCGGTTGAAACCGCCACTACACAAACAAAGTCCGCCTGCGCGGACTCTAAAAGAAAGTGCGTAATTCCTGCTAAAAAAACCCGGTTTCTGCCTCCTTTCCCGAATTACCAATCCCCACCGCCACCCCCACTACTGCTGTAGTCGCTACTGCTGCTACTGCTGTAGTCGCTACTGCTGCTACTGCTGTAGTCGCTACTGCTGCTACTGCTGTAGTCGCTACTGCTGCTACTGCTGTAGTCGCCACCCCCACCGCCACCGCTGGAGTCGCTACTGCTAATGCTGTAGTCGCCACCGCCACCGCCACCGCTGGAGTCGCCACCGCCAAAGCTACCTCCGCAGTCGCTGTTGCTAATACTGTAGTCGCTGCTATTAGTGCTGTAATCGCCACCGCAATCATCGCTATTACTGTTACTGCTGTAGTCACTGTTGCTAATACTGTAGTCGCTGCTATTGGTGCTGTAATCGCCACCGCAATCATCGCTATTACTGTTAGTGCTGTAGTCGCTAGTGCTACTGTAATCGATGATGTTAGTGCTGTAGTCGCCAGCCCCACCGTAATAGTTGTGGGTGTTACTGCTGTAATTGGGACTGTTACTGCTGTAATTGCGCGGATAACGGCGGTGGGAGGGGGAAGGAGAATTCCCAGAAAATAAGCTGCGAAATATCCTGAAGATAATGAAGCAAGGTATAAATGCTATGAATGCTATGAATAACAACCCTAATAAGCCATAGATTAAATTCGATGAATCTTCACCTGTGGATGTACTATTGCTAATAACTGGCGATTGGCTAGGTATTGCTGACGGTTTCACCCCTTGAGATGGTACGATTGGAGCCAAAGGCAGCGTGGTTTGAGATTGAGCATTTACCGTCGGAGTTTGTAAAACATTTACTAACGCCTTTGTCCCGGCTAATGTGCCCCCGTTAAAGTCCTGCTGTTTAAATCTGGGCGTAATTTCCGTTTTAATAATTCCCACTACCTTCGCATCGGGTAAAATGCTTTGAATGCCAGAACCTGTTTCAATTTGAACGCGGCGTTCACCCGACGAAATCAACAATAAAACTCCGTTATTTGTACCTTTTTTGCCAATACCCCAAAAGTTAAATAATTCTGTAGCAAATGCTTTTGGTGTCGCAGATGGTTTAGTATCAGGCACTGTCACAACAGCGATTTCTGAGCCGTTTTTCGCCTCTAAATCCGAAATCATTTGATTTAGTTGAGTTTCGGTGCTGTCGCTGAGAATGTTTGCGTTGTCCGTTACCCAAGTATTATTTAATTGGCGGGGATTCGGTACTTCTTGTACTGTTATAGCTTGGCTCGTTAGGGGAAATGCAATTGCCGAAAAGCACAGCAAACTGCTCCAAATTATTTGTTTGTTGCTAAATTGTAACTGCATTGCTTCAGTCTCCTGAATAACTGCTAGTATGAAATTGACATATATCTGTCCGCCTAATTACAATTAAATAACCAGCTCGCTGTGATGTCAATTCATATTATTCAGAAGTTGGATTCATAAAAATCATAATTTTCGGTTCGCCATAAGCACTTTACATTTATAGTCCTGGACGCACGGGTGGCGAGAAACCGGGTTTTTAACCAAAATAATTTAGGACTAAGGCCAACTCGCACATTAAACAAAGGTATGTAGTTGCGCTTCAGCGCTCTTAGCTTAGGAAAGAGCGCTGAAGCGCAACTACATACCTAAATTTTAACCTCTAGTTGTGACAGTTGGTCTTAGTCCTATAATTGCTAAAAACCGTCACTCTCGGTTCAAAAACCTGGTTTCTTAGTCGGCGAGTGCGATCGCGAACTAATTTAGATATTTTTAAGGAGAGGGAACTTGTGGCTGAAAATTGCTGCTGCCTTTATAACCGGATAAAATAGCAAGTTTTTCCAAAGATTGCCGGCCCGTGTAATATTTCCCCCGAATTTCCCAAGTGGGATAAGCTTTAATATTAGCAGCTTTGCACAAATCCGGTTGAGCATCTTTGCCTCTGGGATCGCACTCAATGTAAGTAATGGCGGTAAATGCTTCTTTGCCAAAAAGTTCTTGTTGCGTGTGACAGTGAGGACACCAGTAAGCACCGTACATTCTAGCTTTGATGGTCTGCAAATGGGTTGCTAAACCTATTTGATCTGGTACGGATTCGCTGCGAATAGGTGGTGCTTCTTGTTCGGTAACAGGCGGTGCGAAAGGGGGAGGAGGAGGGAGGGTTTGTGCTAATTTAGGAGTGGATTTGTTGCTGAAACTGAACTGTGCAATTCCTCCGTCTGCTTTGGTACTGACGAAAATCCCCAAAGTCAGGAAAATGCCGATCGCACAAAAGTTGAATTTGTTTACTCTCATCTTGGATTTCATCTTGGATTTACTAGGATTTCGCGAGCTTGATTCATAGCCTCTACAGGATTGTTTACCACAAAAATGTTAAATTGTGCTAAACGTTTAAAAAAAAGTTGACTTTCGGCGCTGTGATTTAACAATATAACTTGTTTGTTAGCTTTCAGAGCGAGGGCTATTTCCGAAGCAGTGCCCGTTCCCATACCGCAGGCAATTATTACATCTGAAGAAAGAATGTTAATGTTATTTCTGGCGTTTCCCATATCGGTGACGATCGCAATATCTACAGCTTCAGAAATGCCGCGAGTGTCATTTCCCGGAAGGATGCCGACTGTTAAACCGTTAGCTGATTTTGCTCCTTTGTTGGCTGCATCCATGACGCCGACATTTCTACCGCCAGTTAGCAATATCCATCCTGCTTCGGCGATGAGTTGTCCGAGTTGATAGGCGTTTTCTAAGTCGCTTGATGTGGCACTTTCGCCGGGACCCATGATGCCAACGATGATTTTTTTCATAGTTTATCGGTGAATATGGCGTTATTAATACTTGCTATTTTTTTTGCACTATCTACGAATGTATGTTATCATATAAATAGTGGCTTCATAAAAACAGCTTTTGACACAACTAACTTCCCGAACCTTCCTAGTATTTTTACTATGAAAGAGCAAACATTTAAACTAGATGAATCTCAGATAAAATTTTTAGAACTCTGTCAAAAATATGGATTTAAAGATCCTAGTGAATTGGTTAGAATAGCGATTCAACGGTTGGAATTAGCGTTAGAAACCGAGCAGTTGAAAGAATCGGCGATGCTCTATGCGGAAGTCTATGCAGAAGAGACCGAGTTACAGGAATTGGCGGAATTAGGTTTAGAAGAATGGCCGAAGGAATAAAACTGAAACGGGGGCTAATTATTGAAGTCAATCTTGACCCTACTAGGGGTTCTGAAACTGGAAAAATTAGACCTTGCATTATTGTGACTAACAATACTTATAATGAGAGAGTTCCCATAATTCAGGTGGTTCCAATTACTGCTTGGAGTGAAAAGAAAGCCAAGATTAGAAGTAATGTGGAGATTGAACCTTCAGAAGCAAATGGATTAACAAAAAAATCTCTTGCAGATTGTTTGCAAACGCGCCCTATAGATTATTTTTCTCGCTTGATGGATATCCGAGGTGAAGTTGAGCCAGAGGTTTTACTAAAAATCGATCGAGCTCTCAGAATTGTGTTTGCTTTGTAATTTTTCAACTTTTTAAAGAAGGAATTATGGGCGAGATCCTTTCTGAATCTGCCTGAGAAAGGGATCTCGCTCTTTTTTAACCGCAGATTAACCCAGATTAACGCTGATGTAAGAAGGGATCTCGCTCAAGGACTAATGGAAACAACATCCCCAGCATCATTAATGCGAATTGCGGAACCTGCTGGCAGCGACGATATCATAGTGCTAACTTGTCTCATCAAAGGTACTAGATGGTCGGGCCTCGTACTGCTAGAATCTAAGACCACAATTGTAATAACACGACTTGCTAAATTTTGTTGATAGGGAAGATTTTTATCGGCAGTGATAAAAACATCAAAAGGATGATTCTCCGATCTCTCCAGAATTTCCCTATCTTTTAGGCCTCTCCACCCCATGTCATAAACATTGCTGATTGAATGACCCTCGTCTAAGAAAGGTTGCTTGAGTTTTTGACTCAAGAGATTTTCATCAAGCAGTATAAGCATTTGAATGATTTTCTAGCGAGAGCATCATTTTAGTTAGATTTTCTAGCACTTTAATTGCCTGACTTTCTAGGTAAGGAAAATCATTAATAAATTCTGCGAAACCGCTTTCACTTTCCAGGTAGTCGAAAAAAGTCTTTAAGGGGACGCGGCTGCCGACAAATACGGGGACACCGCTCATAATTGCTGGATCGCGGTGAATAATCCCTTTTCTTTGCAGTAATTCTTCTATTTTCACGGGCTTTACTCCTTTATATCAAAAGAAGTGGGCAAGTCTAGCTGTAACTGATGTGTAATTATATCATAAAGTTAGCAGAAGCGAGAGCCTTTCTGGATATGGTGGATCGATCTTCAAAAGGGAAGGGATCTCGCTCTTTTTTAACCGCAGATGAACGCAGATTAACGCGGATGTAAGAAGGGCGATCGCTCGTTTGATGAATTATGGGCGAGCTCCTTTCTGAATTATTAGAAAGGGCGATCGCTATAATTCCAAATAGCGCTGCAAAATCTCTTGAGTTTGGGAAAATAGCTCCGATTCCAATTGGCCGACTTGTTGTACTAATCTTGTTTTGTCGAAAGTCATGGGATCGACACAGACTAGCAAACTGTCTGCATTTAAACCATTTTGTGGGGATGCGGGTACTAAGAGCGCAGCAGCAGAAATCCGAGGATCGTGAGGACGAGCGGATGTAAATGGCAAAACAGTCACTTTGCTGCGCCGCTCGTTGAACAGCGTACCAGAAATGACTAAGGCAGGTCGCGTTTTGCGTATTTCTGTTCCTACTGACGGATCGAATCTAGCTATCGGGATGCTTCCCAGTCGGTAATCGCTTGAGCTTGCCATTCCTCATCCCATCCTAAATCTAATTCGTCAATTAGCTTGCAAGCTTCTGCTAAAGCTTGGTTTTCTTGTTGTTTTCGCCATTGTTTTAAGAGAGATTCTATCAAAGCACGCTTGGTTGGGCGCTTTTTGATTGACGTATGTGAGTAAGTCATCTGGCAAGCTGATAGAGATGTCGCTCATTGGCTAATCAGAATAGTTTTTTGTAATTATTTTAGCAAGAATTGACTGAAATGACAATTTTTTGTTAGTTTAATGCACAAACGGAAGGGCGATCGTCATGATTGATGAATGATGAGCGATCGCCTTTTTGAGTCTGGTCGATCGAGGGCGATCTATCTTCCCAATTTCTTATTATAAAATTACAGGTTGTGTGAGGTTTGACAAAAAATGGCAAAATCTGCCATAACAAGATAACGAGTTAAATGAGGTAAGTAATACCAGTGACAAGCATGAATATTTCTCTACCTGACTCAATGCGAACTTATATAGAAGCACAGGTAGCCCAAGGTGGTTATGGTACAGCTAGCGAGTATTTCCGTGAGTTAATTCGCCAAGACCAAAAACGCAAAGCTTCAGAACGTTTGGAAGCGATGTTATTAGAGGGTTTGGAATCGGGAAATCCTACCGCGATGACGGAGGAAGATTGGATGGAGATTCGTCAAGCTGTGCGATCGCGTATTTCCCAGAATCAGGGGTTGCAGGGAGAAAAATGACCTCGATCCAAAAACGTCCGCAAGTTATCCGTGACTTGATTGAATTAGCCACTTACATGGCGGAAGATAATATGGATGCTTCCGATCGCTTTCTTGTCGCGGCAGAAGAAACCTGTTTATTCCGTACAAAGTCATGCTAAATATGATAGGAAAATGCCAAAAAAGCAAAGCTCGCATTTCAAAATTTTAAAAATTCCTAAAACCAAATCCACTGCGTTTTAACAGTTTTAATTTATTATTAATGCCTTCAACCATTCCGTTGTTTGTTCTGTGTTCAAAATATCCTACTACCTCTGCAAACCACCTTTTAATGGTCTTTACGCTCTTTTTATAGTACGGCTCTGCTTTTTTCAACCAATCGATTAGTTCTAATATTCCCGCACTTAAATTTTTACATTTTTCAAATAGAGCGTGAAACTCTTCTTTTAAGGAGTGCATAATTTTTACGAGTGGTGAGTCTGATTGCACCTGTAATAATTTTGCTTTTTGTTCCTCAGATAAGTTAGACTCGGCTTTTAAGAGTATATATTTACTACTTTTTAAACTATCAAGTAATTTAGTTTTTTCTTCAATTTTTAGTGATTCTGCTGCTTTTTTTGTCGATTCTGGCTTTATTTAATTCTTCATGTATCATTTTTGTTACATGAAATCTGTCTGCGGTCACTACAGCATTTGGCAATATTTTCTTCACTAATGATTTATAATTACCACTCATGTCCATGCTGAATTCTTCTATTTTATTTAAGACTTATTCCCCCCATTTTAGAAGAAACTCTTCGATAGATGACTGTTTTATTTCTAATACCAACCCTAAGAGTTTATGTGTTTCTAAATCTACTAATACTACTATAAATTTTCCTTCCCCTTTAACTAAACTAATCTCATCTATTCCCAAGCGACGCAATTCTCGAACATCTACATTGATTACACTTTCAGCTACTACTTTAACCATTGACTCAACTTGTTCGGGTGTTAATCTGTTATTTTTAGCAACATTACTAATGTCACTGTGAATAACTTGTTCTGTGATATTTAGGGCTAATCTTTTAGTATTTTTTTTTTATGCTCAACAAAATCTCAAATTTCGCTAAAAGGTTTTCGGCAAAATTCACACTTAAACTGCCGACGATTTACAGAAAGAATTACCGCTCTATTACTGATTGGTAAATCTTTAACTAAATGTCTTTTGTTTTGATGCAGACGATGACTCTTTCGATCGCATCGCGGGCAAACTGCTGTTTTGTTGGTTGCTCTAACCGATAAAATAATCGTCGATTCTCTCTCCAAGCTATCCTCTACTATCACACCAGGTAAATTCAGCAATTGTGTCATTAATCTTTTCATTAATTTACTTAAATAATCGTGAATCTTTAACATTTTAGCATACTAGGTACGGAAGAACCGTTCTTCTTTGGGTTGATCTGTAACCGACTCGACGTTGACTTTGATGTCGAGTTTGCCCTCAATCACTTTGCCTTTGAAAACTCCATCGCTGGCAACACCCTTAAATAGCATTGGATTAGTTTGTTCTGCTGAAATTGTGGTTATCCTTGTGTTGGTAGATTATGAAAAAACAAAATTCAATGAAGGGCGAGATACTTTCTAAATCTGGCGTATAAATGGCGCCAGATTCAGACAATCAGCAATCAGCCAGACATAAAATCAGAATTTTTTTGAGCAATGTGTCGGCCAATTCCTTGGATTTTGGACAATCCCGTTCTTTTCCAAAAAGAGTAAATAGTCTGTGTCTTGATATTTAACTGTCGGGCGATGACTGCCATTTTTTCGGGCGACTGCTGCAAAAACAATCTTTGAACAAGAATTTGACAGTTGCAGTCGGGACGGTTTCGAGGATGACATTTCCGAAGTTCGTATTCTGGATCTCGCCTGATGTATTGCACTATCTTCCATGCTAAAGCTTGTTTTTCTTGTCTTTCAATCCGTTCGATTTCCACCTCCAAGCCATCTAAATAGTCATTGTAAAATCCGCTGCGTTCTAAAACGTCTAAATCTAAGGACAGCTCTTTTTGATTTTTGGTAGTATGTAAATCGCGAATTCGATACCCGAGATGAGCGTTAATCCAAGTCGTCAGACTGGCTTGAATCGGAGAACGTCGGGGATAAAACTTGTGGAGGTTCTTGTCTAACCATTCCCAAGTTTTATTAACAGCTTCATAATAATACGGATGAGAAGTTTTTGACAAATTTGGCAAAAGTTGTAGTTGCCGCAACAATCGATTCATCAATTCTCGACGCTGCGAACTATCCGGTGATTCCGAGCAAATTTCTAGAATTAGCTTACATAACCGCTCATCTTGAGGACTGCGATCGGAATATTGTTCCAGTGCCAACCTCAATTCATCTATGGGAGCCATAATCACCCTTTTAGTGAATGTAATGGATGTAAGACTGTGAAAAGTTTGAGCTAACTTGGTAGGTATGAAAACGATTGAACTAAGTCGATCGCTTGTAGGTAAAATAAGGACGGTTAACCTACACATAGTTTTGTACAGTTGCTTACTTCCACACATTTTCCAGTAGTTCTTTAATCAAAACAAGGCTAAAATTCACAAGAAACTTCACAAAAACTTATAAAAAACTCACAAAACTCACAAAACTCACAAAAATTATTTTATAATTCAAAAAAATAGATTGATTGGGGAAAGCGATGGAAGTTGAAGAAATGTTGAGCTTGTTGGATAAGTGGGTTGTGGAAAAGAAAGGCAAGTCGCTGAATTTTGCGGAGAAAGAGATTATTCATCTAAGCTGGATGGATGTGGATTATGCGGACATGAACATTCCTGGCTATAGCCCTAGCTATGTGGAGAGAAGGCTGGCAAAAGGTTTGTGGGCTCTAGTATCAGAGGTGATTGGAGAAGGAAAAAAAGTTACTAAAAAAACATCCAAGCTGGCGATGCAAGAAGCAATCAAGAAGCGATCGCACCCGGAAGCACCAGCAAGAGAAATGACTTTTTTTGAGGCGGCGAAGGATGCCAACAATCGAGGGTTTAACTTAAAACAAGCTGGCGAATTCGTCGCAGCTAGAAAGGAGTTCGAGCTTGCTCTTAAAATTAACCCAGATAATGCAGTGACTTACTATAATCAAGCATTGATGCATGAGGAAGCCGGGAAAGTCGATCGGGCTATGGAACTGTATCAGGATGCAGCATTTCTAGGCTTGGCTGCTGCTTACTGCAAGTTGGGCCGTTTGTATATAATTGAATATAAAGATTTGCGGAAATCAGTTGAAAAAATAGGGCACGGTTTAAAGCTGGTGGAAACTGAGAAAGTTGAGGATGACAAAATAGTCAAAGCAGCTTTGTTAACCTACTTTGCTTGGGCATGGAAGGAACAAGGATGCTATGAAGAAGCTTTGGACAAGTTGCAAGAGGCTGTTAAACTACAGAGAGATCGGGGTTTAACTTATGGCATCATGGCCCAAGTGCAAGAAAATCTGGGGAATGATGCAGAAGTTGTGAAAGCTTGGAAAAACTGTCTGAAATATGCTAAGTCCGATGAGCCAGATGAAGAATTTTATATTGGTAAGGCTCGTCAGCGTCTCAAGGAAATAGGTGGTTCTAATTAAATGTAAAATGCGTGAAGCGTAGCTATCCCGTAGGGAATCGCGCGGTGAGATACCCGACTTCTTAAAGAATTCGGGTATCGGGTAATTGTGTTTTTTAGGTGGATTTACTTAAGTGCGATCGCACTTGTTTGAGATTTAGTATCAATCAAGCACAGGGGTATTCATTGCCATGTCGATCCTTACAAATTCGGGGTATCATGTTATTCGTGGCTGATTGAAGGGCGATTCGATCGATTGAAGTACCTGAAACTCCGGCTAATACCAAAGTTCGGATTTGGAATTTTCATACAGGAGAGTTGTTGGAAACTCTGGAACATCTCGCTCCAGTCCAGTCTGTTGTTTTTAGTTATGATGGCAAAACTTTGGTCAGCGGGAGTGCGAATACTGTAAAAATTTGGCGCGTTCCTGTTTAAGTTAGGACTTAGCCACTCCGGCAAAGAAACCGGGTTTTTTAGCTAATCTCTCGGTAACAACCAAGTATTTTCGTAAAAAAAACCGGTTTCTAGGGCCCCATACGCGGTTTCCAACCGCAGGCAAACTAAAAAATCTCCCCAACGATCATCCCCGCCAAGATCACAAACCCCACCCAAACATTTTGGCGAAAAATCTGACCGTAAACCGGCTTGGGAATATCCGCATTTCGGAGTTGACTGTACTGCAAAAACCACAAAATCGCCGCCGCACTAATTGCCATCCAAAAACCAATATGCAACTGCAGATTAATCCCCATTGCCACTAACAAACCGACTGTACCAACAAAGAAAAAACCCACAGCATTAGCAGAATTATTCCCGAAAAATATCGCGCTGGAATTCACCCCCAAACGCAAATCGTCTTCCCGATCGCTCATCGCATAAACTGTATCAAATCCTAACGTCCACAGCACGACTGCACCCCACAGCAGCCAAGTAGCTAATTCTAGTTTCCCAACTGCGGCGCTCCAACTAATTAAAACTGCAAAACCCCAGGCAATTGATAACACTAATTGCGGCACTGGAAAAAATCTTTTTGCTAAGGGATAGGCGATAATTACCGGTACGGCCGCGACGCACAGCCAGAAGCTTAAAGGATTGAGATAAAAAGCGAGAATCGCCGCGCAAGCAAAGGAAGTTAATGCAACTCCTATTCCAGTTTGCACGGTGAGGGCGCGGGATGCTAGGGGGCGCGATCGCGTTCTTTCTACTTCGGGATCGATATCGCGATCCCACAAGTCGTTGATGACGCATCCAGCCGCACTCGTGGCTAGGGTACCCAACACAATCACGCCCACCAATGCTGCGGGAGGCCTCCCGTCTGCTGCTAAAAAAACTGCCCAGAGGGCTGGAATCATTAAAATTAGCCTTCCTGCTGGTTTGTCCCATCTCAAAAGCCTCACGACGGTTAGCAAGGTGGATTCGGGTTGGCGATCGGGCTGGGTAAGCATTTTAATTTTAGATTTTAGATTTTTAACATTAAATTTTATCAAATTTTAAGCAAAACCACCTACTATCTCTGCTGGCGATTCCCTACGGGATAGCTTCGCTCGCGCGTACTTCTGCCGGAATTGCCAACAGGTGAAAGTCTTGGCCAGTGAGCATTTCCCGATTTTTGCTAATTTAAGAGAATGCCTAACTGGATTCGTGAAATAATCATAAATATCTGTCAACCCCTATACACTCCAATGGTTAATTCACTTGCTGCTGCGGAGTCAAATCGCATTATTGCTGCTATTGATATGGGTACTAACTCGTTTCACATGGTGGTGGCGCGCATCGATCCGAAATTGCCCGCGTTTACGATTATTGCTAGAGAAAAAGATACGGTTCGGTTGGGCGATTGCGAGGCAAAAACAGGGTGCTTGAAGTCCGAGGTTATGGAAAGGGCGATCGCCACTCTGAGCCGCTTTCAAGATATTGCTAAAACTTTTGATGCTGAACAAATTATCGCTGTTGCTACGAGTGCTGTTAGAGAAGCCCCTAACGGGCGGGATTTCCTCAAACAAGTTGCTGAAGAACTAGACTTGAATGTTAGTTTAATCTCCGGTCAGGAAGAAGCGCGGAGAATTTATCTCGGCGTTCTTTCGGGTATGGAGTTTAACAATGAGTCGCAGGTGATTATTGATATTGGCGGCGGTTCTACTGAGTTGATTTTAGGAGACAGTTCTGGGTCTCGCTGTCTCACCAGTACAAAAATTGGTGCTGTGCGCTTAACAGGAGAATTTGTCAAAAGTGACCCGATTAGCAAGGAGGAGTTTGCTTATTTGCAAGCTTATATTCGGATTTCGCTGGAAAGACCGATCGACGAATTGCGCTCCCACTTCCATGATGGCGAACCTCTGCGTTTGATTGGCACTGCTGGAACCATCGAAACTCTGGCTGCAATTAACGCTCGCGAAAAGTTGGGAACAGTGCCGAGTCCCCTAGCCGGATATCAGTTAAGTTTAAAAGATTTGCGCGATTTAGTCAATCGCTTTCGCAAACTTTCTTATACCGAAAGGCTGGCAATTCCGGGAATGTCGGACAAGCGGGCGGAAATTATTCTGACCGGTGCTTTGATTTTGCAAGAAGCGATGACGCTATTAGGAATGGAATCGCTGACTGTTTGCGATCGCTCTTTACGAGAAGGCGTAATTGTTGACTGGATGCTGTCGCACGGTTTAATTGAAAACCGCTTGCGCTATCAAGGTTCAATCCGCCAGCGCAGTATTCACCACATGGCTGACAAATATCAAGTCAATTTAGAACAAAGCGAAAGAACCGCAGCATTTGCGCTCAATTTATTCGACCAAACTCAAGGAATTCTGCACAATTGGGGAACCGAAGAACGGGATTTGCTGTGGGCGGCCGCGATTCTGCACAACTGCGGTTTGTACGTCAGTCATTCGGCGCACCACAAGCATTCTTACTATTTAATTCGCAATGGTGAGTTATTGGGATACACTGAAACAGAGATTGAAGTTATTGCCAACTTGGCTCGCTATCACCGAAAAAACCCTCCGAAAAAGAAGCACGAAAATTTTCTAATTCTCAGTAAAAAATACCGGGAAGTAGTTAGTAAATTGCATCCTTTTCTGCGGTTGGCTGTGGCTCTGGACAGGCGGCAAATCGGTGCTATTTCTGATTTCAAATGCGAACACCGCCCGGAAGTTCGAGAGTTTCATTTGCGGCTGCAACCGCTCAATCCCGGAGATGACTGCGCTTTGGAACTGTGGAGTTTGGATTATAAAAAGCCGTGCTTTGAAGATGAGTACAATCTCAAATTAGTGGCAACTTTGGAGCCGGATATTGCGACAGTTTAAATACAAGGCACAGCAACTGTAGCAACTGTAGGGTGCGTCAGCCGAAAATTATCTGTCTGTCGTCAAAACATTCAGTCCTGACGCACCCTACAATAACTAACCGTAGGGTGCGTCAGGCGAAAAAATTAGCAATGTGAGAAAAGATTCAGTCCTGACGCACCCGACAATAACTAACGACTACTAACTGAATATTATGTCGAACTACCGGAGAGCCACCATACCCGGAGCAACCTACTTTTTTACCCAACTCACTTATCAAAGAATTGCTTGGCTGTGCAGCGATATTGCTCGGGAATCTTTACGAAAATCCCTACTCCGAGTCCAGCAACTTTACCCTTTTTCAATTGAGGCAATTGTTTTATTGTCAAATCACATACATTGTATTTGGACGCTACAAGAGGGTGATAACAATTATGCAACTCGTTGGCGATTCATTAAAATTTTTGTCACACATGAATGCGCTGATAAATTAGGAATACACGCCGAAATTAGCGAATCCAGACAAAAACGGAAAGAAAGAAATCTTTGGCAGCGAAGATTTTGGAAACATTTAATTAGAGATGAAACAGACAATGCTAATCATTGCAATTATATTCATTACAATCCAGTCAAACATGGTTTATGCCAGTCCCCGAAAGATTGGCAATATTCTAGCTTCCATCGATTTGTTGCCGAAAGCATTTATCCTGAAGATTGGGAAGGCAATGACATCCCAGATATTCCGGCACATATCGGTCACGAGTAGTGAGTCTGTAGGGTGCGTCAGCCGAAGATTCTCTGTCTATCGTTCAAAATTTTTACAACTGACGCACCCTACAATGAATTGCCAATTTCGCCAATTTCAAGATAAAATAGAAAAATGTCAAATCCCTTGCTTTCCCTCAACTACGAACCCGCGATCGAATCCCTCGGCGGCGACTATTTCGATGAAGTCCCTGCGGCCGATTTTCCGCAGCACATCCTCCGCTTTCGCAACGATCAATTATTGCCGACATTAGGTTTAGACCCCGCACAAGTAACCGACCAACATTTCATCGAAGCGTTCGGCCAATTTCACTGTGTCCGTCCCTTTCTCGCACTCCGCTACCACGGCTATCAATTCAACGAATACAACCCGAATTTAGGCGACGGTAGAGGCTTTTTGTACGGCCAAGTTCGCGGCACTGACGGCCGACTTTACGACTTCGGCACTAAAGGTTCCGGCCGCACTCCCTATTCGCGGCACGCTGATGGTAGACTAACTCTCAAAGGGGGAATTCGCGAAGTTTTAGCCGCCGAAGCTTTGCACCGGTTGGGAGTTCGGACATCTCGCTGTTTTAGTTTAGTTGAAACGGGTGAGTCTTTGTGGCGGGGGGACGAACCATCTCCGACGCGATCGTCCGTAATGGTGCGTTTCAGCCACTCTCACATCCGGTTTGGAACTTTTGAAAGATTGTACTATATCCGCCGCCCGGATTTAACTAAAAAACTTCTAGATTTTGTTATTGAATATTACTATCCAGAACTGCATTTAGAAGCAAGCAATGCGGGTGTTTCGCCTGCCGAAAAATATGCGCTATTTTATGCAGATTTAGTCAAGCGAGTAGCCGAATTAGTCGCTCAGTGGATGGCAGCAGGATTTTGCCACGCAGTGCTGAATACTGATAATATGTCGATTACTGGAGAAAGTTTCGATTACGGGCCTTTCGCTTTTATCCCAACTTACAAGCCGGAATTTACAGCAGCTTATTTCGACCATTACGGTCTTTATTGTTACGGGAATCAACCGTTTATTTGCAAGGGGAATTTAGAGAAGCTCCAGCAACCTCTAGCAGCGGCGATTCCTCAAGCTGATATGGATGCTGCTTTGGCAAAGTTTGGCGATTATTATAATGCAGCTTACCGGCAGTTGATGATCAATAGATTGGGATTTGAGGATTTGCCAGAAGCTGATGCTGATGAGTTGTTGAAGGTGACAATTAAAATGCTGGCGGAGTCTCAAGTTGATTATCACGATTTCTTTTGGGAATTGCGAAGACAGTTCGATCGCACTTGGCGAGATGATGCCAGTCAAATTTTTGCTGAGGCGGAACCGGCGGATTTGATAGCACCTTGGCGGCACTTTTATTGTCACGTTTTGCAAAGTTTGTCGGCGGACGATATGGACAAAATGGCGGATAGGTTGCGGAAGCACAATCCCGAACAATCGCTTTTGAGACCGACGATTGAGGCTGTTTGGGAACCCATAGCTATTGAAGATAATTGGCAACCGTTTTATGAGTTGGTGAAGAGACTTCAAAATTCTTAAAGGGAATTGGGCATGGGGCATTGTTGACTGTTGACTGTTAACTGTTAACTGTTAACTGTTAACTGTTGACTGTTGACTGTTAACTGTTAACTGTTAACTAACAACTAACAACTAACAACTATAGCGGTTCGAGCGAAAGATTCGCGGACGTAGTTGGGCCCCGGCCCTCAAGCGTCTGGGTGGTTATGTAAGCTGTCAGTCATACCTCATCTTTTTGAGAAAGGCTATAACAACTAACAACTAACAACTAACAACTAACAACTAACAACTAACAACTAACAACTAACAACTGACAACTAACAACTAACAACTAACAACTAACAACTAACAACTGACAACTGACTACTTGAGTTTTTCAATCTCAAATTGTGCATCTTTGTAACCGCCGGTAAGTCCTTGATCGAGAAACATTTTGCCCGCTTTTTCTAAATCGCTAATTGCTCCTGCTTTGTCTCCCAAGGAGCGGCGAACTATGCCTCTACCGTAGTAAGCCGCAGCATAATTCGGATTGATCCGAATAGCTTGCACGTAATCGGCGATCGCACTGTTGTAATTATTTAACTGCTGGTAAATCTTAGCGCGATTGGCGTAAGCTTCAGCATTGTTGGGATTGAACCCGATTGCTGCTGTAAAATCTGCGATCGCCCCCTGCGCGTCACCCCCTGCGCTGCGAGCTAAACCGCGATTGTTAAAAGCATTAAAATCATTCGGATTCACTGTCAGCGCTTGAGTGCAATCGGCAATTGCTTTCGGATAATCCTTTAAGTTTAAATAAGCAATGCAGCGATTGTTGTAAGGAACCCCATCTTCATCGCTCAGCGAAATTGCCTGAGTGCAATCGTCAATTGCCGCTTGATACGCTCCCAAATTCAACTGCGTGCTGCAACGATTAGCGTAAGCATCTCCACTCTTGGGATCGATCGCAATTACCTGAGAATAATCCGCCAAAGCTCCCTGATAATCTCCTAGGTGAAAGCGAGCTCTCCCCCGACTGTAGAAAGCATCAACATTCTGAGCATCGAGTTTAATTGCTTCAGTATAATCTCCAATCGCCCCTTGCAAATCTGCGCTCCCAGCGCGAGCCAACCCTCGCGAATGATAAGCTTTAACAAGGTTCGGCTGCAACCGAATTACTGCGTTAAAATCCTGAATAGCCGTCTTGTAATCTTGCAGTTCTAAATAAGCAACTCCTCTTTCATAATATGTATCAGCATCATTGGGCTGGAGATTCAAAACCTGAGTGTAATCCTCAATCGCCCCGCGCTTGTCGTTAAAATCGTGACGGGCTAGCCCCCGGTTAAAATAAGCCTGAACATATTTAGGATTGAGAGCAATCGACTGAGAATAATCGGCAATTGCTTCTTCATACTTTTTTAAATCATAATTAGCATTCCCCCGCTGATAAAAAGTCTCAGCATTGTTAGGATTTAATTGAATAGACTTATTAAAAGCCTGCAAAGCGGCCTCCGCATCTTTATTGCGAGACTTTGCTACTCCCTGTTCGTAATATTCCTTAGCTTTAATCGGATTCGGGCGGCTCCAATTACTAAACAAAAATACCAGAATTATTGCCGCCCCGAAGCCAGCCAAAATCAGCCACCAAAAGCGAGTTCCCAAACGTGACGAAAAACTATTAGAAGACAGTAATATCGGAGATGTTTTTTTCTTTTGAACCTTACTCCCCGGTTCTTGGCGGTGCCTCAACTTGCTGAGAGATGCCAAAACTTCCTCAGCAGATTGATAGCGTTTACCAAATTGGTGACAGACCATTTTGTCAATTATATTTGCTAGTCCCACAGAGCATTGAGTTCGGTTTCGCCAAACAATTTCCCCGGTGTGAGAAGGACTCGGATCTTGCAATTTTGGCAAATCCGTACCGGGCAAACCCGTGATCGCTTGGACTGCCATCATCCCGACTGCATAGAGGTCGCTGCTAAATTGCGGGTTGCCTTGAAATTGTTCGATCGGCATATAAGCCGGAGTTCCAGTAGCAATGGTGCGCGGAAATTCTGTATCGTAATCGCTGATGTGATTCGCAACTTCTTTAACCGAGCCGAAGTCAATTAAAACTAATTTCCCGTCTGGTTTGCGGCGGATTAAGTTGGAGGGATTAACATCGCGGTGAATCACTCCCTGAGAGTGTACGAAGGCGAGAAGTTGTAACACTTCTTCCAACAACTCCAGCACTCGTTCTTCCCGCCAAGGTTGACCGGCTACAATTTCCCTATTTAGGGCGTGTCCGGGGACAAACTCTTCGACGAGGTAGAATTGATTGCCTTCTTCAAAATAAGCGAGTAAAAATGGAACTTGATCGTGTTTTCCCAGCTTTTCTAATATTTCTGCTTCTTGTTTAAATAAGCGGTAAGCTGTTTTGAGAACTGTGGAAGTGTTGCTGGGAGGACGAAGTTGTTTGACTACACATTGAGGGTGGCCCGGGCGGCGAGTATCGACAGCTAAATAAGTTTGTCCGAAAGCTCCTGAACTAAGAATTTGTACTACGCGATAACGCCTGTCTAAAAGTTGACCAACCATGTTCATATCGGTAATTGGGAATTGGGAATTGGGAATTGGGAATTGGTGATTGGTGATTGGAAATTGAAAATAGGAAATTGGTGATTAGTGATTTTGCCTGCTTCCTGCTTCCTGCTTCATTTTTCATTCTTCATTTTTCCAAATGACTGATGACTGATGACTGATGACTGATGACTAATAACTGATGACTAATAACTGATGACTAATAACTGATGACTAATAGTTTATTTAGGATCGTTGATTTGTGCTTGTGCGTTTTGGAAACCATCGGCTCTTCCTTGTTCTAGAAACAGCGTTGCAGCTTTCTGAAAATCCTCGATCGCCCCAGCACGGTCTTTGAGTTGGCGGCGGACGAGCCCTCGGCTGTAAAAAGCGCTAGCATTGTTGGGATTGAGCCGCAGCGAGTGAGCGAAATCCTCCACCGCTAAAGGGTAATTTTTTAGTTCTGAGTAAATAGTACCGCGATTGCTGTAAGCTACTGCATCGCTGGGATTGAGCCGAATTGCTTGAGAAAAATCTTCCACAGCCCCCTGCTTGTCTCCCGAAGCCGATCGAGCTAAGCCTCGATTGCTGTATGCTTTGGGATTGTTGCCGTTAAGTCCGATCGTCAAACTGCAATCTTCGCCGGCCTTTTGAAATTGTTTTAAATTCAGATAAGCAATGCAGCGGTTGTTATAAGCTGCTTCATCTTTAGGAGCGAGGCTAATGGCTCGGGTGCAATCTGCAATCGCTTTGTCGTAGGTTGCCAAATTTAAGTAAGTGCTGCACCGATTGGTATAAGCATCAGCTAGCTCTGGTTCCAACTCGATCGCCTTACTGTAATCTTCCATCGCTCCTTGATAATCTGCCAGATTAAACCGCGATCGACCGCGACTGTAGTAAACGCCAGCTTGTTTGGGGCTAATTTGAATCGCTTGAGTAAAATCTGCCATTGCTCCTGTTTTGTCGCCCGCGGCCGATCGAGCTAAACCCCGATTGCTGTAAGCTGTTTCATCGTTGGGAGTGAGCCGAATTGCTTGAGTGTAGTCTTCAATTGCCTGGGGGTAGTCGCCCAAATCGTAGTAAGCTAAACCCCGCTGAGAGTATGCCTCACCGTCGCTGGGATTGAGCCGCACTACTTGGGTGAAATCTTCCACGGCTCCCCGCTTGTCGCCGGTGTCGCGGCGCGCCAGACCTCGATTGTAGATGGCTTTGGTGTGGCTGGGATTGACTTTAATTGCTTCGGTGTAATCCTGTATTGCTAGATCGGTGGCGCCCGTGTCATAGCGAGCGTTGGCCCGCTTGTAGTAAGTTTCCGCATCGCTGGCATTCATGGCGATCGCTTGGGTATAATCGGCGATCGCACCTGTTTTGTCGCCTTGCTGCGCTTTGGCCGCGCCGCGAGCGAACAATTCTTGTGCCCTCCCCGGACTTTTACTATGCCAAAAGTAAATCATGATTGCTGTCAAGATTAAAGCTCCGGCTGTTGCAGCCAACAGCAGCAGTCTGATTTGGCGCTGTCTCGGCGGTTTACTCATAGCGTCCGTGATGATTGTGGCTGGCGGCGGCTCAACCTCCCATTTTACGGCGATTTGTTGGAGGTCTGCCAAAACATCGGCGGCCTCCTGATAGCGTTCCTCGCAGTCGGAGCGCACCATTAGATCGATAATATCTGCTAGGGCAGGCGAACAAGTTGCCCGCTTTTGCCAGGGAATTTGGCTTTTTTTGTTTTTTAAGGCACTCAGTTTGTTGGGTGAGAGTCCCGTCACGGCAAGCTGGGCGATCGTACCTAGAGCGTAGATGTCGCTATTGTAGCGGGGGTTGCCGATCGATTGCTCGATCGGCACGTATAACTCCTGGGCCGCCAACTCGTGTTTTTTTCCTAAAGGCCCTTTAACAGAGTTGGGGGAGGTTTGCGCCAACAAATCACAATTAGCGAGTTCCGGGTTAATTTCTTTGTCTAAGCTAAAGTCAATCAGCACAAATTTGCCGTCTGACTCGCGCCGGATAGCTCTGTCTGGCTGAATTCTCCGGTGAATGAAACCCTTCTCGTGTATGAACACCAAAATTTCTAATATTTCTGATAGCAGAGCAATTACTTTGTCTTCAGGCCAAGGTTCACCGGGTATTAGTTCTTGACTTAAAGGCGATCCGGCAATAAATTCTTCTATTAAGTATAAACTTTGATTTTCCTCAAAATACGCCAATAATTCGGGAATTTTGTCGTGTTTTCCCAATTTTTCAATTATTTCTGCGTTTCTTTGAAATATAACTTTGACTAATTCTGGAGTTTGCGAACTTGTGCCGGGGAGCCGCATTTCTCTAACCGTGCATTGCGGATACCCGGGACGGTGAGTATCTGCGGCTAAATAAGTTTTTCCCACCTCACTTGAGTCTGTGACTTTAATGATGCGGTAACGTCTGTCTAGAAGTTGACCAATCATGCTTTGCCCTCTACCCTGTTAATGTTCCATTATCGCATGAAATTAGGATAGATCACTGTGGTGTCAAACTTTTAGCTATTGATTCGGGTGTGCCAAGCAGCAGAAGAAATCCCCAGTAGTAGGACTACAGGTGCTGGCAATTTAAAGGCGATCGCCCCGACTTTGAGCCTTGTCTGAATTTGAGCAGTCCTGGACGCAGTATTAAAGGCCAGAATGCAGTATTTCCGTAAAAAAACCTAATTTCTGCGTCGAGGACTATAGCATTAAGATTAGTCCCAGTCTGCTGCCCGTATCCGTTGACGGTAGATGCAAACCCTCAACTTATAGTATAATTTAGTAACCGAGCAACAGATGACTCAAAATGAACGTACAACTGGTTGACTCCCTAATTCAAGTTATCTTATCTCTCTCCGCAGACGAGCAATTAGCGATTACGGAAAAATTACTAGAAAAGATCCCGTACCCTTCGACTCAGGAACTTATGCAGCTTGCTCAAAGCGGTGGCTGTTTTGACTTTTTGCATGACGAACCAGATATTTACACGATCGAAGATGGAGAACCTATTGCGTGACACTAAAAAAAGGAGATATTGTATTAGTCGAATTTCCCTTTACTGATTTGAGTCAGATGAAATTGCGTCCTGCTTTAGTGCTATGTGCTATCTCAATTCCTGATGAAGTTACTGTTTGCTTTATTTCGTCTCAAAATGTGAGCAGATTGAACAATGAAGAGTTTGCTATGAAGATAGAAGATATAGAATTTCCTGCAACTGGATTGCGAGTATCATCTAAAGTTAGAGTAATATCAAATCCGGTAGCATCGGAATTATGTAGTGCGAGCTTAAGAGCTCGCTAGCCACGCCGCGAGCTCTTAAGCTCGCACTGACACATTATCCAAATATATTATTCCGAGGCAACCGGAAACGATATAACTCGAATAGCTACCCTCCAACGCAGATTAATTATCAGACGATTGGGTGAATTAGGAAATCTATATATACAGCAATTAAATGCATATATGATCGAGGCATTGCAGATAGGGCGATCGAGATAATTATTGAACTATAGAGCAATTAAAAATGTCTGAATCACTAACAAAAGGAGGAACGATCGCAGCGATCGCCACTGCCATAGTTCCCCAACAAGGCAGCGTCGGCATTGTGCGAGTTTCCGGTTCCGCAGCCTTAAAAATTGCCGAAACTCTGTTTCGCGCCCCAGGACGGCAAATCTGGGAGTCTCACCGCATTCTTTACGGTCACATCCATCGCCCCAAAACTGAAGAATTAGTCGATGAAGCTTTATTGTTAATTATGAAAGCGCCGCGTTCTTTTACTCGCGAAGATGTGGTGGAATTTCACTGTCACGGCGGCATTATGGCGGTTCAGCAAGTCTTGCAGTTGTGTTTGGAACATGGGGCGAGATTAGCGCAACCGGGAGAGTTTTCGCTGCGGGCTTTTTTGAACGGGAGGCTCGATTTAACTCAAGCTGAAAGTATTGCTGATTTGGTGGGAGCAAAATCGCCTGCTGCTGCACAAAGTGCTTTAGCCGGTTTGCAGGGAAAGTTAGCCGCACCGATCCGCAAATTGAGAACAACTTGTTTGGACGTGCTGGCAGAAATTGAGGCGAGAATTGATTTTGAGGAAGATTTGCCGCCTTTAGATGAAGCTAAAACTTGTTTGGAAATAAATCATATTTTGGCGGAATTATCAACAATTTTGGCGACGGCAGATCGCGGCGAATTGTTGAGAACCGGTTTGAAAGTAGCGATTGTCGGGCGGCCGAATGTGGGAAAATCGAGTTTGTTGAATGCGTGGAGTAAGAGCGATCGGGCGATCGTCACGGATTTGCCCGGTACGACGCGGGATGTGGTAGAATCGCAGCTAGTTGTCGGGGGAATTCCGGTGCAGGTGCTCGATACTGCGGGCATTCGGGAAACCGAAGACAAGGTAGAAAAAATTGGCGTTGAGCGATCGCGCGCCGCAGCAAAACAAGCCGATTTAGTGCTGTTGACAATTGACGCGGCATCTGGTTGGACTGAGGGCGATTCGGAAATTTACCAACAAGTAAAGCACCGCCAGCTAATTATAATTATCAACAAAATCGACCTAGTAACAACAATTCCAGATTTACCTTTCCCCCCTGAAATTCACCGCATAGTTACCGCAGCCGCCGCCCTCGATCGAGGGATAGAAGACTTAGAAACAGCAATCTTAGATGCTGTCAGCGGGGGAGATTTGCAAGCAGCAAACTCAGACTTAGCAATCAACCAGCGGCAAGCAGCGGCGTTAACCAAAGCTAAAATTTCTCTGGAACAATGCACGGATACTATTAGCAACAAATTGCCTTTAGATTTTTGGACAATAGATTTGCGCGGGGCAATTCAAGCATTGGGGGAAGTTACGGGCGAAGAAGTGACCGAATCAGTGCTGGACCGAATATTTAGCAGGTTTTGCATTGGCAAATAGTAATAGGAAAAGATTATTTATCTTTAACTGCCAAGCAGATATTATAATTATGTGTTAAACCTGAAACAGCAAACAGATAACAGCAGTGCCATTACCTATCTACCACATCACCCCCATTGACAATCTAGAATCTATTATTGCTCAAAGTGGATTGTTAGCTTACAACGTTATGCTTGAGACAAAAACTAACTACACTAATATCGCCTACGAAAATATCCAAGATCGTCGCGCTAGAATCCGCGTTCCCTGCGGTGCAGGTGGCGTATTGCATGATTATATTCCATTTTATTTTGCACCGCGCTCTCCGATGTTATACACCATTAATCGGGGCAATGTAAAAAGCTACAGTCAAGGTCAATCAACAGTCATTCACCTAGTTTCTAGTGTAGAGAATATAGATGCTGCAGGTTTATCTTTTGTTTTTACTGACGGTCATGCAGTCATGGCATTCACCGAGTTTTTTGACGACCTCAACGATCTAGGTGCGATCGACTGGGATGTTATGGAATCCCGTTACTGGAACGACACAAACGAAGACAACGACAGAAAGCGCAGGCGTCAAGCCGAGTTCTTAGTTCGTAACTTTTTCCCTTGGCAGCTAATAACAGAAATCGGCGTTATCAATTCTACAATCAAATCACAGGCAGAGAATTTTTTACAAAATTTTACACATAAACCGTCAGTAATAGTTCGCAAAAACTGGTATTATTAAGATAAAAAAGAATCTGGAAATTAAAGTGATTGAAATTCAGCAAGGCAACCTGTTAGAAGCAAATGCAGAAGCCTTAGTGAACACAGTTAATTGTGTGGGAATTATGGGCAAAGGAATTGCCTTGCAGTTCAAGCAGGCTTATCCCGAAAACTTCCGCCAATATGAAAAGGCTTGTCGCGCCGGTGAAGTGCAGCCGGGCAGAATGTTTGTAGTATCTTCTGGCAATCTATTTAATCCTCGATACATTATTAATTTTCCGACTAAACGTCACTGGAGAGGCAAATCAAAAATCGAAGATATTCAAACTGGACTAAAAGCTTTGATTCAGGAAGTAAAGCAATTAGGCATCACTTCTATTGCCGTTCCTCCGCTAGGCTGCGGGAATGGTGGCTTGTCTTGGAAGACAGTCAAACCGCTAATTGAATCAGCTTTTTTGGAACTGCCAAACGTGCAAGTTTTGCTGTTTGAACCGCAGGCTACTCCGCAAGCTGATTCAATGCGGGTTGCCACCGAAAAACCCCAAATGACTCGCGCTCGTGCCTTATTTATTAGCTTGCTGGAATTGTACGGAATTCCTGGCTATCGCTTGACAATGCTGGAAATTCAAAAGCTAGCTTATTTTCTTCAGGTAGCAGGTGAACCGCTAAAATTGCAGTATGTGAAAGAAAAGTACGGGCCCTACGCAAATAATCTCAATCATGTTTTGCAGAAGCTGGAAGGGCATTATATTCGAGGTTATGGAGATCGAAGCCAAGAGGCACAACTTTATGTGTTGTCTGAAGGTAAAATAGCCGCGCGGGATTTTTTACAAAATGCTGCTGATGCTAATATTAGACTAGAGCGTGTGAGCGGGTTAATTAATGGTTTTGAAACTCCTTACGGGATGGAACTGTTGGCAACTGTTCACTGGGTTGTTGGGGAAAATAGGGAAGCTGCCGAGGATTCCGAAAGAGCGATCGAACTTGTACGGGAATGGAACATTCGCAAGAGCGAACTATTTAAGCCTCAACATATTCGCAAAGCGTGGCAGCGGCTTCGCGAGCAGGGTTGGTTTTTTTAGGATATCTTCTGCCTTCTGACTAATGCTGACCGATGAGTCATTCTCACGATCGAGGTCTTCCGAGAGTTGTAATATAAAGCACAGCTTCACTCGCAGGAATACCGAGAACGTCATTGACGCGATCGTCAAAAAAGCCCGCGATACCGCTGACACCCAAACGCAGTTGAATAGCTGCTAAATTCAACCGCTGGCCTAAATGACCCGCGTCCATGTGCAAATAGCGGTAAACTCGATCGCCATATTTTGCTACCGCCCTGTTCAAATCAGCCGTGTGAAACAACAGCGCCCCCGCATCTCTGCCCAAGTCTTGCCCCAAACACAAATAATGCAATTCCCGGCGGAAATTTTTAAACCGAATTTGCCGCAATTCTTGAGCTTTTGGAGCGTAATAATAACAGCCTTCTTCTAACCCATTCACTCCCGAAACAGCAATAAAAGTCTCGATCAAACTCAGATCGAAATAGTCTGGAGAACTGTCTAATCCTTGGTCGATATAGTGCTGTGGCTGGTAAGTAAAATCTAGCATGGCTAGCAGTTCGCCCAAACTCAAAGAAGCACCTGTATAAGCACGAGTAGAACGCCTTTTGAGCATCGTGTTGCCTAAATCTTCCAGGTTCACTCCCCAAGGAATCGAAGGAGTGACAGTCGAAACTTTAGTACAAAAGGGAAAGTTGTATTTATCGTCTAATTCCCCTTCACTTTCATCAAATTTCCAGCCATCCGCTCCGGTGGTATCTGATTCTAACTGTGTTGCTTTGTGGAGGTATGCCAACAGTTGACCTTCGGAAATTTGCGGGTAATCTGTGGTGGTGTTTCCGGGCAAAGCTGTTTTAAATTTAGGCAAGTTTTGCTCAATATCTAGCAAGTCGGCTAAAGCAACTACACAAATCGCTCCTTCTTGCTCTGAGTCGATGTATAGCAATTGATTGACAGCTTCGTCGGCGAATCCTCCAATCAGGTGAGGTCGGTAATCGTTGGGGGCGCAAGCTAACTCGATATTGCTCAATAAATGGCCGGTGTCTAGGAAAATTCGCCGATAAGCTCGGTCTTCGTAACGCCAAGAAGAACGAAAAAAAACAGTGGTAACGGCGATCGCCAATTGGGTATTTTCTAGCGCTGGCGACTGGAAACAAGCTGCTTGCAAGGCCGGCCAGACTTCGCTGTCCCAGAAATGAACAAGTGAATGAGTTCTGCACTGATAGTTGTAGAGTCCGGCCGGCAACTGCCCAGTGCCGCGGGATATTAAATAAACCTCTGCTGGGTAAAGCCCGCCCGCCGACGGTGCCGATCGCAAATACAGGTAGCTGTCGTCTACCGTCTGCACTTTCGCCGTCAACCCGTAGCTGCACAGCAACAAGCTGGATAACCGGCGCCACCAACGGGCATCGGGATCGGCATCGGACTCCTCCGAGAGGTCTTTTAGATAAGGCTTGAGGTCAAAATACGCTCCAATTTTATATTCTTTGAAAGGCACAGGTTGCTCTGTCCAATCTAGCCGTTTGCTTTTGGCAGCAATGGTTTCAGGGTCGTATTTTGTCCGTTCGTGGTAGTGCTGAGCAATGGAGGGAGGAAGTTCTGGCATATTTCAGTAGAGGATGGGCTTTGGTTTCTCGATCGATCTTGACATTACTAACCGCTTACTGGTCGAGCAAGGCAGAAATTTACAAATATAAAAAAAATCTTAGAAAAAATGCGACCGTTGTTACATAAGCTTAACATAAGAAATACCTAAGTATAAATACGCAGACTAAAAACCATTAATTATCGTTATGGATTGACTGCAGTAGCTGTCGTCATGAGGGGTGAAAATGCAAAAGCTAAGCGCTGAGGAATTGCTCGCTCAGTATGCTGAGGGCAAGCGAAACTTTAACGCCGTTGACTTAAGTGAAGATAACTTGTTTCAAGCAGATTTGGCAGAAATAAATCTTTCTGGTAGCCTTCTGAGGCGAGCTTATTTGCCTTACGGAAACTTGACTCAAGCCAATCTTTATCAAACAGATTTGCAAGATGCTGAATTGGGCGACATTCAACTTTATCAAGCCAACTTGTCGGAAGCAAATTTATCAAGAGCAAATTTATCAAGAGCAAATTTGCGCCACGCCAATTTACAAGGTGCAAATTTGCAGAAAGCCAATTTGCAAGGGGCGGATTTGTACAATGCAGATTTGACGAATGCCGATTTGAGATATGCGGATTTGAGCCGAGCTAATTTGGATAAAGCAAAGTTAACTAAAGCTCAATTAGCGGGCTGCAACTTATTTCGATCGCGCTTGGTCGATTTGTCGGAAGCTGAGTGCGATCGCACTACTATCGGCCCCGAAGGATATTGATGATTTGCAGCAGTCTAGGGCGATCGGCTTAATTGGTCGTGAAGCGTAGCTATCCCGTAGGGAATCGCCCTTTTTAAAATTTCTTAACATTTCTCGACACGGGGGAAAATGTGAGTTACAGTCGTAGAGAACTTATCGCTCCGCAACATTGACAATAAATAACACATTTTTCCAGTGGAAACTCGGATAAAATTTATGAATTCTCCCGACAAAAAAGCCCGAGAACTTCGGCACAAAGAACAAGATTTGCGGAGGCGCGAACAAGAAATTAGGCTCCGCGAACTAGAAGCAGAAATCGACCGCTCAGTGCCCGAACATCTAACGAGCAAGTACGAAGAACCAGACAGCCAAGTTAACAGAAAACTCAAACAGTGGCGCCGAAAAATTATAGCAGTCACTCAATTTACAGGCATTGTCATTGCTGTTGTCGTTGCAGTTTGCATCGCATCTTGGCTGGCAGCCGCGCTGATAGTTGGAGGCATTGCTTTGATTGCTTACAAAATATTTTTCCAAGACAACAGAAGTTGAAAACCTCAAGCAGGAAACTCTCAGGAAAAACCCATGAACCTTAAAGTAGAAACTAGCAATTTTCTCAACGATTTAGAGCGAGTAGCCGCCGTCCGCCGAGAAATTGCCGATCGCCTCAGCAACATCGCCACAGCCATCAACGAATCAGAATTAGCAGGAGCTGCAGCATCGGGAAAACTCGGTTTAGAAACAGAAAACGCCGACATCACTCTCGCCAGCAAAAACTTGCGCCAAGGAGTCTTTCGGCTGCTAGTTTTAGGCGACATGAAACGCGGCAAAAGCACTTTTCTCAATGCCTTAATCGGCGAAAACTTACTGCCCAGCGATGTAAATCCCTGTACAGCTTTGCTGACGATTTTGCGCTACGGTTCAGAAAAAAATGTTACCGTTTATTTCAATGACGGTAAAAGCCCACAACAGCTCGATTTTAAAAGTTTCAAACAGAATTACACAATTGACCCCGCTGAGGCAAAACGCTTAGAAGAAGAAAAGAAACCAGCATTTCCAGATATCGATTGCGCCGTAGTAGAATATCCCTTACCTTTACTAGAAAAAGGCATAGAAATAGTAGACAGTCCCGGGCTGAACGATACAGAAGCCCGCAACGAATTATCTCTCGGTTACATCAACAACTGCCACGCTATTTTGTTCGTGCTCAGGGCAACTCAGCCTTGCACGATGGGTGAAAGACGCTATCTAGAAAATTACATCAAAAATCGCGGCTTGAGCATTTTCTTTCTGATCAATGCTTGGGATCAAGTGCGGGAAAGTTTGATTGACCCGGACGATCCTGAAGAATTGGCAGAAGCAGAAGGGAAACTGCGGCGGGTTTTTCAAGCTAATTTGGCTGAATATTGTTTAACAGAAGGACACGATATTTACGACGAGCGGGTGTTTGCAATTACCTCAATTAAGGCGCTCAGGTTGCGGATGAAAAACCCGGATGCGGATTTGGCAGGAACTGGTTTTCCCGAGTTTATGGCGGCACTGAATACGTTTTTGACGCAGGAAAGGGCGATTTCGGAATTGCGTCCGGCGAGGACTTGGGCGCGTCAAATTTCTGCTCGCGTCCGCGAAGCTGTTGGGCGCCGATTACCATTACTCGATCGCGATGTCAATGAGTTGAAGGAAAAGATTAATTCAGTTGAGCCGGAGTTTAAAAAGCTGACTCAGATTCGCGATGAATTTCAACAAGAAATTATCGGCGTTAGAAATAGTAAATCGCGGGCGATCGCCGATTCTTTCCGCGCCTACGTTCTCAACTTAGAAAATACCTTTGAAACAGATTTCTTGCGGTATCAACCGGATCTGAAATTTCTGGATTTCTTCAGCCAAGGCAAGCGAGAAGCCTTTGAAGCATCGCTCAGACGAGCATTAGAGCAGTACATCAACGACAAACTAGCAGCTTGGACTCTCACAGCAGAAAAAGAGATGAATTCAGCATTTTCGCAGCTCTCGCAAAGTGCGGCAAATTACGGAGCATCTTACACGAAAGTGACTGAAAAAATTACCGAAAAACTGACCGGGCAAAAGATACCGGCAGCAGTCAGCAACTCGAAGGAAGATAACTCGCCAGCTTGGGCAAAATGGGCGATGGGATTGTTCTCGTTAACGACCGGAAATCTGGCGGGCGTAGCTATGGCAGGAGCGGGTTTTGACTGGAAAAATATCCTGCTTAATTTAATCACTGTGTTGAGCGTCAGTACGATTCTTGCTAGTGTTACGGGGATTGTTTTGGGGCCGCTGTACTTGGCTTTGTTGGGGCTGGGTGTTGGGGTTTTGCAAGCAGACGGAGCTCGCAAAGAGTTGGTGAAAGCAGCGAAAAAAGAGTTGGTGAAATATCTGCCACAGGTGGCTCAAGAGCAGTGGCAGCCGATTCACGATGCTGTGAAAGAGTGTTTTGATGTTTACGGGCGGGAAGTGGGCGATCGCATGAATGATGATATTAATTCTCGGAAAGCTGAATTAGATAATTTGCTGGAACAAAAGGAATCTCGCGAGATTAATTGTCAGGCTGAATCTGAGCGCTTGACAAAATTGGATGCTAATGTTTCTGCCCAGTCGCAGAGTATAGAATCGCTATATCAAGGTTTTTTAGCATCGGCTAGGTGAAGGTGTTGCGATCGTTTTATTCATTCAGTCAATAAAGGCACGTAGTTGCGCTTCAGCGCTCTTATATAGCAATCCTAAATGATTTGTGTAATTCTTGTAGGGGCAAACCCCGTGGTTGCCGCGCCTTGGCTGGGTAGGCACCATATAGCACTACCCCTAGATATTTTTACAACTGATGCGAGGATTGCTATATATAAACAAAGAGCGCTGAAGCGCAACTACGTACCTAGGATTTGGAAGATGACTAAAGTCCGAACGCTCAAACCTTTTATTGTCCAACAATGAGATAATCTTAAATATGCAACAACCCGAAAATTATCAATATTTAACCGACAATCTCAAGTCAGCACTCGGCATTCTCGAACTGGATAAAAACTCCCAACTTTATCGAGATACCACCTCAATCTGCGACTATCTCGCCAAACCAACTTTTCAAATTGCTGTCTTTGGCCCGTTTAATTACGGCAAGTCAACTTTGCTGAATGCTTTGTTGGGAAATCGTGCTTTGCCGATCGACCTCGTGCCCACTACAGGTGCTGCCATTTATGTCAACTACGGCGAGGAATTGCACGCAAAAATTACCCTGAAAGACGGCACGGAAATTAGCGAACCGGGGACTGATGTGTTGAAACGCTACGCCATCCTTGACGACGCGAGACAAATGCGGGATGATGTGGTGGCAGTGAATGTTTACTGCCCCCATCCATTCCTGCAAACGGGTGTGGAATTGCTGGATTTGCCGGGAACCAACGATCGCGAAGAACAGGATCATTTAGTAAGAGATAAATTGCTAACGGCTGATTTGGTTGTGCAGGTTTTAGATGCTCGTAAATTGATGACTTTAGGCGAACGCGAGAACTTGAGAGATTGGTTGAGCGATCGCCACATCAACACTGTACTCTTTGTTGCCAATTTTCTCAATCTACTCGAACCAGACGACCAAAAACAAGTTTACAATCGGTTATTGTTTGTTGCCGAAAGTTTTCGCTCGAACTTGCCGAACAATATCAGCAATATCTACCGCGTCGATGCTTTGCCGGCTTTGAGGGCGAGGCTGAAAGGAGATGTGGCGGCCGCCCAAACTACAGGAATTGCCGCGTTTGAATCGGCTTTGCAAAGTATTGTGGCAGCTCAACAGGAACAACTAGCAGTTAAGTTGCCCAGAATTGAAGCTATAGCTACTAAAATTTGCCAATCTCTCCGAGGGAAATCTGAAACTGTCACCGCAGAAATAGCCGCAGCTCAACAAAAGCACAAGCACAGAATTGAAATTAAACAAAAAGCCGAAAAATTGATATCAAAAGGCTTTCACGCCAGCGTTTCCGAATTCGAGATTTGGCTTTACCAGCCCACACTTTTGCAGCGGTATCAATCGGAAATGGCGCTGTCGCTTCAGGAAGGGAGTTTTGATGCGTGGAAGCTAAAATTTCAGCGAGAGGTCTTACATCAGCAGCAAACGATCGCAGAATGGGTAAATAAAGCTTGCGAATTCTTTGAGAAAGAACAGCCGATCGCACTTTTGATTTCGTTTCCTCCATCCCCGCAAATCAGTTTACCGGAGCCGCCGCCACCTCCAGCTCAAAAGTCGATCGAGGGCGAAGTAACTCCAGTGGCGATCGCCACCGGCTTAGGTTGGCTGTTGGGCGGGCCTGTGGGAGCCGCAGTAGTCGGTGGCGCTAGCTATATTTTGAATAAAAGAACCGGCTATGAAAAGCCGCCTGAATCGTCAGAAGCTTATCTCAATCAAGTAACGCAAATTTGCAGCGAGGCTGCTAAAAACTATCTCGCTCGCTTCAGCACCGATACTTTTTCCATGCTGCAACACTACAAGGAAATCGCCGGAAAAGTTATCTGTTTTCAAGACAGCAAAGAGCCGCTACAGACAAATATTCAGGAATACCAGATCCAGTTAATCAATAATTTGTTAGAAAATATCGAATCCTTCCTTCAAATGACCAAATCTGTAATTAACGGCAAATGATCCGAACCGACATTTCGGCCAGTACGAATTTTCAAAATACCAATTTCTTTGCTGACTAGAAAGTGATCGATCGGAATATAAGCCAGCGGCATAAAAGTCGGCCAAGTCGGTAAAATCCCAAAGCCCGATCGCGCATTTCGCAGGTTTCCGGTTTTTACCATATTTTTGTAGAATGGCGACCACATTGTGGTATTGAAATCCCCAACCACAATCAGCGGATTTTTGACTTGGGCTGCATACTCGCCGATGGCTGCTAGCTGTTGGTTGCGATCGATAAAACTGTGGTGTTTGATCGGCACAGTCGGATGAGCAAGAATCAGAGAAATGATTTTACCTTGAAATTGAACATCCGCCAACAAGCTCTTTCTTTGCTTGGAAAAGGCTTTAACAGAGGGATTGTTTAAAGGCAGCTTGCTGTAGATGGCACTGCCAAATCTCTCAGATTCTTGTTGGTTGGAAGAGTAAGGAAAAATCTCGCTTAAAACTGCTAACTCTTTTGCCCAAACTGTGCTGACTTCGACAAAAACCGCGATATCAGGTTGTTCTGCTTTAACCAGGGATATCACCTCAGAATAGCGTCGGTTACTCGTTAAAACATTTGAATGCAAAATCCGCAAGTTGTGTGCGCTAGTTGCTCCTGCAAATGCTGGCGCTGGAAAGTACCAAGGAACAATTTCAGCCAAATTAACGATCGTGCAAAATGCGCTCACCAACAACCATCTTTTTTGGGAGCGCACCAGAGCGAAAAATATCACAGTAGAGAAACCAACCAGCAGATATTGTACTTTAAAATGAGAACTCAATTCAAAAAAAATGTTAGTTATTCTCAAATAACCGACTATTGAAAATAGGGCATTTACACTTGCTGCGATAATAAACCATTTTAAAATTACGTGCTTCAAGCTAATGTTTTTGTTGTTGCTGCTGTACATCACCGCCCATTTGAGCTTGATTTTAAGGTCGTTAGTAATCGGCAATTTATCAATTTCTGTTACCAGTTGTTCTGGCGGGTGCAACTCTCGCCGCTTTTGATAAAATCTCACCAGCAAGCCATCTACCACAAAATAACTAACAGAATTGGCAACAAATCCTGCCAATACCAACACACCTAAACCGATCAGCATACCAAAGGAACCGCCGACTTTGACCAAACCCGACCAAACGGCTGCATCACCTGTTTTTCCTGTAGCTAATATGGCGATAAAGAGCATTAAAGTCGGCAATCCGATAGTGATTGTGTTTCTGATTAATCTGTCCATTATACAATTTTAGATTTTAGATTTTAGATTTTAGATTGGGAATGAATCATGCAGTTTGTATAGTCAGCACTACGGACTGGTTGGCTTAATAACGGCTTGACCAAATAGAGAGACTCCTTAATTTTCATAAATTTCTAACGGTAAGTCGTCGGGATCTCTGAAAAATGTAAACCGTTTTTCTGTAATCTCGTCAATGCGAATTTCTTCTACTTCTACTTGTTGAGATTTTAAGTAAGCAACTGATGCTTCTATGTCTTCAACTGCAAAAGCTAAATGTCTCAAACCGCAAGCTTCAGGATTGTTAATTCTTTCAGGAGGATGGGAAAATGAGAAAAGCTCGATGGTGTCGCCATTTCCGACTCGCAAATCTAGTTTGTAAGAATTTCTCTCGGTTCGGAAAGTTTCTTTGATAATGGAACATCCCAATACTTCTACATAAAATTTCTTCGACGCTTCGTAATCCGAGCAAATAATCGCCACATGATGTATTGCCTTTATTTTCATCTGAAAAAAGTTAGTTAGTTGGGTTTTTCTGAGATGTTGCACCATTCTCAATAAGCTTTTATGAACAGGCTCTCCGGCCTGTTCCACAAAGAGTAAATTTTCTTGTGGAACAGGCCGGAGAGCCTGTTAAGCGAGAATAGTGCAAGATGCGAGGTTTTTTCAAATGCACAGCACGCTATTAACCAATTATATTTGACGATCGCAGACTCGGCGACAAACCCTGCGACATTCAGGGCGATCGACCTTTATTTTCCCCCGTCCAAATCTTAATTGAAAAATTTCTGCAAAAAAAAGCACCCTACTTGATAAAATGAGAGTTTTGCAGTCAATCACCCAATTTGCATCTCAGGAAACAAGCACTATGGCCCGTATGTATTACGACACCGACGCGAACCTAGACCTCTTAGCCAACAAAACAATTGCTATCATCGGCTACGGTTCCCAAGGACACGCCCACGCCCTCAACCTCAAAGACAGCGGCCTGAATGTGGTTGTCGGTTTGTATCCCGGTAGCAAATCTGCCGCCAAAGCAACCGACGCGGGTTTAACAGTTCACCCGGTAGACAAAGCAGCCGCCGCCGCTGACTTCATCATGATTTTATTGCCCGATGAAGTTCAAAAAACTATTTACAAAGAACAAATCGAACCGAACCTTTCAGAAGGAAATGTTTTAGCATTTGCTCACGGTTTTAACATTCACTTCGGCCAAGTTGTTCCCCCAGCCAATGTAGACGTAGTAATGGTAGCCCCCAAAGGCCCCGGACACTTGGTGCGGCGGACTTACGAACAAGGGGAAGGCGTTCCGAGTTTGTTTGCAGTATATCAAGATGCTTCCGGTCAAGCGCGCGATCGGGCAATGGCCTATGCTAAAGGTATCGGCGGCACCAGAGCCGGCATCCTGGAAACCACTTTCCGCGAAGAAACAGAAACCGATCTTTTTGGCGAACAAGTAGTTTTGTGCGGCGGTTTGAGCGCATTAATTAAAGCTGGATTTGAAACTTTAGTTGACGCCGGATACCAACCGGAATTAGCTTATTTTGAATGTTTGCACGAAGTTAAACTTATCGTTGACTTAGTAGTAGAAGGAGGCCTCGCCAAAATGCGCGACAGCATCTCCAATACCGCAGAATACGGCGATTTAACTCGCGGCCCCCGCATCGTCACGGATCAAACCCGCGCCGAAATGCGAAAAATTCTCAGCGAAATTCAATCCGGCCAATTTGCCCGCGAATTCGTTCTGGAAAACCAAGCCGGCAAACCGGGCTTTACCTCCATGCGCCGTCAGGAAGCAGAACATCCTATTGAAGAAGTTGGTAAAGATTTGCGAGCTATGTTTAGCTGGTTGAAAAAGCAAGCCTAATCAATTTTAGATTTTAGATTTTAGATTTTAGATGGGAGGACAAATCTAAAACAGTCCTGGACGCAGAACCTAATTATATAGGGTGGGCACTGCGCGCCTTACCGCTTAGAAGAAAATCTCTAATCTCAAGTTTAATCGATTACAGATTAGAGATTGGATAAAAAATCTCTAATCTCAAATCCAAAATCTAAAATCGTACTGTTGGGCGAAGCGAAGCGTAGGGTTTGCTTCGCTTAACCCAACCTACAAGAAAATTGCTAAGTATTGTTAGAGAAACCGAGTTTCTCGCTGGTAGCTCAAAACTATCGACTGGGATTCGGGCTTTTTTCCAAGTTCTCAATCTCCTTATCCCTTTGCTTGTTTGAATCTTGCGGCTTCACCCACGATGGCCACAACCCGACGAAGAACTTTCGACTTGCCACGCTAGTATCTCTTACAGGTTTGGGGAGAAAAGTTAAAGTGTCACCGTAAAGGGTAAACAGCACTACAAACAGCAGCAACAGCGGGATAAGATTTTTTTTAGGCATGGCAGTTTGGGAGTAGAGTTTGTGAAAGCGCTTTGTTATATTTTGCCCTGCCACAGACAAAAAATATCAGCAACGGCTCAAGAATAAAAATAGACCTCAGCAATCTCGGACACGGCCGTGCCGTTTCCCTACCCCAAAATCATCAATTTTCTTCGATGAAAGATGTAACCATCGCCCGATTAATTGTAGGAAAACGGCACGGCGCGGTGTCCTGACTGTGGGTAATATCAATTCCGATGTCACCGGATTTGATATTATATCATGTCCGATCGATTGACGATAATATCCCGGCCGGGGCGGGTTTTTGAGATTGGAGATTGTTGGCAGATATTGTTGGTGAACCCGCCCCTAATTTCGGGCGAAGCGAAGCGGAGGGAATCGACCGGACATCATATTACTTAATGACTAATGACTAATGACTAATGACTAATGACTAATCACTACTTATTTCCTTGAATGAAAGTTTGGATAACTGCATTAGTTTCAGGGGGAATTTCTGTTACCAGCCGCACCGGAATTGCGTTAGTCGAAGCAAATTGCGCGTATTCGGGCGTTAGAAAGACTGCATATTTATCAGCTTCAGCAGTCAGTTGAGCGGCGGTGGCTAAACTTACAGCTTTAATATAATTGCGTATGCTAACAGCTTGGTCGCCGACAACTTCATCGCCGGTAATTACTGTGCTCGGTCTGCGAACTTGGTCTAAAGTTGTACTCGGATCTTTGACACTTAAGTGGGTTCCTCCTACAAAACCGACTAGCCATTTGGGAGATGGAATTTTTGGGAAGCCGGCAATTTGTTCGGCTAAGGCAGGAGTTGTTTTGTCCGCAGAAGATGCTACTATTAATGTGGGAATCTTAATTTTACTTAAGCCCGTTTCTCCAAACAATAATGATGTGGTAGGATTCATGGCGATCGCCCTTTTAATCCTGGCATCCCGCAATTGATACCGTTCTTCGGGCAATGCGGCCGCGGCGCACTGAATGCCTTCGCCCAAGCTGAACCCAATCAAATCCCCCTGACACCTTTGTTTGAGTCCGCTCAATTGCAGTTCGGCACCGGCCAAGGACAAGGCTGTAGCGCCGCCGAAAGAATAGCCAATAATTACCGATCGGTCGATCGCGATTTTCCCCTGCAAGTTATCATCAGTTTGGTTCAATTTTGCCAGTTCGTCGAGCACAAAACTGATGTCTTTGGGACGGTCTAAAAACTCTTGAGGAGCTAACAAGCGAGACTTACCCGCGATCGCAGCATTGGTGTTTGTCTCGTTGCTTCCCGGATGTTCTAAAGCTGCTACCACATAGCCGTGAGACGCCAAATGCTCGGCTAAGTATCGCAAATCCGTGCGGACAGAACCCAAACCGTGAGAAAAGACGATCGTCGGTTTGTCGGCTGTCGCAGCTATCGACCAGTACACATCAACCGGAATGCGCCGATTGCGGGTGCTATCGTTCAAATCTAGCTTTAGTACCCGCACGGAATTAGGGCCGGGCTGGCTCGCGTCCAAAGGCAGGTTCAGCGCCGGTTTAGCCGCTGCTAACTGAGGTGCGATCGCCGCCATAAACCGCTGAGTTTGCCAAAAACCTGCGTTCAAATTTCCCAAAACTGCGAAAGCTCGATCGAGATCCACCACTACCCGCGAGCTCGGATAAGATTCAATGAAACTCAATACAGATAAGCCTTCCGGCGCGTTCGATCCCAGCACCAGAGCCGCTCGCAGCGCTTCCACACCCGCACCGTCGCGCCTGGGTATGACTGTAGTCAAATCCGTCAGGATCGCAGTGCCGATGCCCGTATTTAGCAAGTTGCTCAGGCCGACTACATTTAGGGGTATTTTCGCTTGCAGCGCTCCAAAGATTTGACTCCGCTGTTCGGAGGACAGGAGATTGGCGTAAGCTTGCAGTCTGGCGGGGACTTTTCCTGTTTCTGCGAGTTCGCGCAAATCCGCAACGGATATTGACGATTGTAAAATACCTTTGCGGACAACAATCGTTTCTGCCGCTTTTACAGGGGATGTCACAGCGCTGAAAGTGCCGATCGCGATCGTACCCAAAACACTCGCCAGCGACGAAAACCATCTGAAATTTTGTCTGATGCTCATTTTTACCTTATTGAACTAGAAGGGATACATCACCATATTCTCAAAATTCTCCCAGATACCGAGAAATTATCTAGTTCGATGTGCGATCGAAATTAGTTTGCGGGAGTGCGATCGGCAAAGCCTCTACGCATATTTACTTGTCGATCGCACATTCCGTACCTAAGTACAATTCTTGTGCGGGTGCTAATGATGATGAGTTGAAGGATTTTTTAATCGGCAGCCCAAAAAATACAAACTTCGCGAGTGAAAAGAGGGATCTAGTGTATTTCCGAACCGCGCCAAGGTGCGGAAATTTTGGTAGCAATTCCGTTGGATTAGGATTAAATATAAGACTTACACAATTGTCACAAATAGGGCTTAAATTTTAGGTATGTAGTTGCGCTTCAGCGCTCTTTCCTAAGCTAAGAAAGAGCGCTAAAGCGCAACTATAGCAATCCTCAATGATTTGCTGGCATTATACGCGAGCTTTCTGGCTCGCACTGCAAGGATTCTGGTCTCGATCGAGAGAGGCTGCTGATGCGAGGATTGCTATATAAGACTTACACAATTGTCACAAATAGGGCTTAAATTTTAGGTATGTAGTTGCGCTTCAGCGCTCTTTCCTAAGCTAAGAAAGAGCGCTAAAGCGCAACTACATAAGTAGTAGGACACAATTAATTACCCAAAATACCGCCTAAAAACCTTGCCTCTTCAAAAGGCTTGATGTAATTAATTGTGTCCGATTACTTACCTTTGTTTAATTTGCCAGTTGGCTTTAGCCCTAAAATATAAACCGCAGATTCAGAACGCAATCTGCGGTTAAAATATTCCTCAAGATACAGGAAAATAAACAACCAGCATGGAAATATCAGGGTGAGCCCGAGCGATCGCTTCCGGTTCTTTGAGAGTTCCCGGTTGTTCCCACAATGTCTGTTGCTGAGAAAGTGTTGTTAAAATCAGCAAATCGTGTTCTAACAACTGCTGCGAAACTAGCTTGATAAAATTTCCCCGCACCCGATTTACCGGTATCTCAGAAAGAATTTCTACCTCCGCCGCACTTTTGTTGCTTTTTTCCCGTTTTGTTGTCACCAACACCACTTGCAAAGTCGCCTTGAGTTCCTCTGCCAAACTCTTAGCAATATCCACGGTTTCCTGAAATCCAAACCGAGTCAACTCGCTGTCAGTTACCGCCAAAATAATTCTGGCTGTATTCTGGATAGGATCGGGAAATCTAGCAATCAGTACGGGTACGGGCGATCGCCTTACCACATTGTCAATGATGCTGCCAAAAAAATTGTCGCGAGTCGTGGAAAATCCCTTCCAACCGCAAACTATTAAACTAGCCTCGCGTTCGGTTGCACTCCGCAGAATTCCGCGATCGATCGCATCATCTATCCTCGCGATCGGTTCAACCGCACAAGCAGCAGCATGGGCCACAGTTTCCGCAGCCGTCAAAAGTTGAGTTTGCTGCATTTTATCTGCCGGTGAAATTGCTTCCCCGCGATCGGACAATATATGCAGCGGCAGCAAAGTTCCCTGAGAGCTTTTTGCTAAAATCAAAGCCAAACGCAGCAAATTATCTTCCGTATTCGGATTGGCAACAGGCACTAAAACTCGATCTCCCCATGAATTCTTTCCCGAAGTAGCAGCCGGCAAACTCGACCCCGGCGGCTGCATTTCTTGACCCCACCGAGATACAATCCAAGGAGAAGCGACACAAGTTACTAAAATCATGGCAATGATGCCGTTCACCGTTACGCGATCGACCAATTTAATGTCAAAAGCAACCGTAATCGCCGCCAAAGTAGAAGCAGCTTGAGCAACAGAAAGACCGAACATTACCATAATGTTGGGAAACTCAAAACCAAATAATTTCCCCGGTAGCCAAGCTGCCAAAAACTTGCTCGCCACCTCTGCTAAAATCATTACCGCTGCCACCAACAAAGACTGCGGCTGCTTCACCAAAATTAGCGGGTCAATTAACATCCCCACAGAAATCAGAAAAAAGGGCACAAACAACGTATTGCCAATAAACTCAATCCGATTCATCAGCGGACTCATTTTGGGAATAATTTGAGTAATTGCAATTCCCGATAGAAATGCACCAATAATTGCCTCAATTTCAATCAACTCTGCTGCGTAAGAAACTAGAAATAGGGTAGCCAATACAAATATAAACTCGGCATTTTCGTCATGTCCGAATTTCTTGAAAAACCAGCGACCGATTTTGGGAACTCCCCACAAAGTACCAAAAGTGTAGATAGCAAGAGATGGAATGAGAACCAGCCAAAAATCGAGAGTGAGATTTCCTTTAAAAGCTTTGACAACAATTGCCAGTACCAACAGCCCCAACACATTCGTAATTAAAGTCCCGCCCAAAGTCGTAGTAATAGTCTGAGTTCGCATCAAGCCCAATTTGGTGAGAATTGGCAGCGCTAAAAGCGTGTGCGTAGCAAAACAAGAAGCGACTAAAATTGAAGCCAGCCAGCTATATCCCAACAGCAGCATCGCTCCCGTCCCCAATATCATCGGTAGCGAAAAAGTAGCCAGCCCAAATATGACAGCTTTGTCCGCATTGAGTTTGAGGTCGTCGAGGCTAGTTTCCAGTCCCGCTAGGAACATCAAAAACAGCAATCCTACAGTACCTAACAAAACAATAGTAGCGTCCCGCTGCAGCAAATTTAGACCGTTGGGGCCGACAATTACGCCAGCAATAATTAAACCGACTATTCCCGGTAGTCGCAAGCGTTCAAATAACAGCGGCGCAAGTAGCATGATTGCTAAAAGAACCAGGAAAACGGGAACGGGAGCGGTAATCGGCCCGGAAGTTAACATAAAAATTTTTCCCTCAATATTGGCAGCGCACTGCTACCATTTTTAAAATAAAATAATCAAAATATCTATCAATCTAAAGAGGTATTCTCCATAATTTACAGCATTATTATTAATAAGTAGGACTGGGCGGGAGAAACCCGATTTGTTGGTAAAATATGGGTTTGATGACTAGAAATTGGGTGCATCACGAACTCCGATCAAAAAACTATCTTTTTGAGTTTTGGATGCAAAAAAACCCGCTTAAGAGTCAAAATAACAGGTTGTGAGCGATCGACGTTAACGCCGAAACCTGGTTTTCGCTCCTATTTGCGTCCACCACTATTTAGGTATCAAATGCAGGGGAACACAGACCTATATCCCCAGATGGAGCTTGGCAAACTCGGTCTAATTCAGAAACCGGGTTTCTGAATTAAACCGAGTTTTTCACCACAACAGACAATTTAAATGGGTTAGTCTTGGACGAGAAACAACCCGGGTTCTACGCAACGTACTTAACCGTACCATTACGGTAGCTAAGTATGTATTTGTTGTCAAGATTTTTCCATCTAATTTTCAATGATAGGCTAAGCGACCGACACAATACTAGCTCGATCGTAAGGCAATCTGTTAGTCGGCAAAACCTCCAGATTAATTTGCAACGAATCCAAAGCCGGATTTTCGGCTAGCAGCTTTTGCGTCAAACTCTTATTAAGAATTTCCCAGAAATCCGTTTCATTTGGATAATTAGTCAAGAAATTGTCGATGCTTTTGTAAATCGGCACAAAGTCTGGATACTCATCCTGCGTAATTCCTGGTTTGTACTGATATTTGACATCAATATTGAGGTTATTCAAACCCTGGTGATCGATCGAGTAATTAGGAATCTTGAAATCCCACGCTTCGCCTAATTTACCATCTTGAGTGCGAGTAACGGTACTGCTGCGCTCGTAAGGCAATTGGTTCGTCGGTAAAACGTCCAAATTAACCGTCACAGACGAAATTGCCGGATTGTCAGCAAGCACTTTTTCGGTCACATTTTTGTTAACAATTTCCCAAAAATCTGTTTCGTTGGGGTAGTTGACTAAAAAATTGTCAATGCTCTTGTAAATCGGCACAAAATCAGGATACTGATAATTTTGAATCCCGTCTTTGTACTTATAATTTACATCAATATTCAGGTTGTTTAACCCTTGATGATTAATTGGGTAATTTGCAAATGTAAAATTCCATTTCTGAGTCAGTTGAGCATCGGACGGAAAGAAAGCAATTCCTATTGGACGCTGTAGCTTGCTGTCGGGAGGGACAAAAATAGAACTGTTACTAGACCTAGGATTTCCCGATATTGGCAGCGGTTCGTCAGTCTTGCCATTGTACCGCAAAACAGCGCCGGCACCGTTAGCATTGGCGCGGTTGTCAAAGCCAACTGCAAACAAATTGCCGATCGGCGAAAAGGCCAAACTACCTACATAATTGCTACTGGGCGAAGTATCAGTATAATTGGTAGATAAAACCTTGACCAATTCCCCACTTTTTAAATTGTAGCGCCTGATATCGTTAGCAAAATCGCTGACATAAAGGTCGCCGTCAGCGGGCCCGATTGCCATTCCCAAAAGACTTGCAAATCCCTGACTCCGAGGCGAAGGATCGGGCGAAGCAAAGATACTTGACTGCCCGGTTTGCGGGTTGTAACGCAGCACCTGACTGGGGAAACTTGCGCTAAAATCCGCTTTACCGTTGCTCGCAACACTCCCCTCCGTTGTCACGTACAAATTGCCGTCAGGAGCAAACAGTAAACCGTTCGGGCCATTCAATCCTCCCGCTTGCTGATTTCCCGAAGCAAATACATCAATAAACTGTCCTGTTTTGCCGTTATATCGGAGAATTTGGTCGCTCAAAAAACTGCTGACATAAAAATTACCGTCAGGGCCAAAAGCTAAACCGTAAGGGCGAAACAATCCGCCAGTTTCATCGGCCGCCGTGTTCGGATTATCGCCGACAAACTTGTCAATAAATGCGCCAGTAATTCCGTCATACCGCAATACCGCAGATGCTGTCGGTTCTCCAGAATTTCCGGGCTTGTCGCCGCTACTAACGTAAATGTCCGACTTATCATCGCCATTGCCATCTGGCCCAAAAACGATCGTATCTGGATTGGACAAACCGCCGCTTCCCGGTGGAATAAATTCGCCTAGATAATTGCCGGTATTGCCGTCAAACCGAAGTACATTATTTCCCCTGCTATTGCCAACTAGGAAAGTTCCTTCAGGATTGCTGGGTTGAGTGCGAGTAACTTTGCTGGTTTGGTTGTAGGGCAAGTTTTGGCTTGGCAAAACGTTGAAATCGATCTTAATTGCCGCCAAGGCAGGATTTTCGTTGAGGATATTTTGAGTCAAGTTGTTATTGACAGTTTCCCAAAAATCTGTTTCGTTCGGATACTCGGTTAAAAACTTATCAATGCTTTGATAAATTGGCACAAAATCGGGATATTCTTGTTGGGTAATTCCTGGCTTATACTGGTAATTGACATCGAGATTTAGCGTGTTTAATCCTTGGTGATTAATTTCGTAGTCTTTGACTGAAAAATTCCAATCTTCTGTGATTTTGTCCGATTGACTGCGGAAAACTGTACTGGCGCGATCGTAGGGCAATATCTCCGTTGGCAAAACTTCAAGTTGAATCGTAACATCTGTCAATACCGGATTTTCATTTAGCACCTTTTCCGTCAAATTTTTGTTAAGAATTTCCCAAAAATCTGTTTCGTTTGGGTAGTTAATTAAGAAGTTATCAATACTTTGGTAAATTGGCACAAAATCGGGATATTCGTTTTCGGTAATTCCCGGTTTTAAGTCGTAACCAACTTTAATATTTAGGGTGTTTAAACCTTGGTGGTCGATGGTATAATCTTTAAAGTCAAAAGCCCATTTTTCTGAAGGTAATAGGGAAGAAGTTTGAGATTGCGTCCGCTCTGGCCCGCCACCACGATCGCCAACAGCAAAATCCATCCCTGTAAGTTCGTCTCTCTGAACTTTAGTGGAGGCATCTGTCTGGGATTTTAGACTGCTATCAAATTTAAGATTGTCGTCTCCTGACGATTGGAGGCCGAAGTTGTTGAATGGCTCAAAAAGGTCGTTAGCGAAGCCCTCGTAGAGGATCGCACTACCAGTCGCAGCAGCCGCCCAATCGGGTTTTTGAGTCAAATCGTAGCTGGTATCAAATAAACCATTGGTATCCCCGACGGCACTTTGGCCGATCCGATTTAAGCGATCGAAATTACTGAATAAGTCTAGTATTTCCGCTGAAACACCCGCAACATTTCCATTAATAGGGTTTTCTTCAAACAGTCCTGCTGTCTTAAACATAGGCTATTTTTTTTGATACTCCAGCTACAGAAAATCAATTTGACTATAGTGTACACTTTTTCAAAAAAAAGTCAAGTAGTTTAAGAAGTACCTTATATTTGACAAGAATTCAACCTGAAATTTGTCCCCTTTCTCAATCCTATCGTTTCCCGTTGCATCAATATTGTTGAAATGTCAAACAGTCAACAGTCAATAGAAATTTATGCGAAAAACCGGATTTCTAGTTCCCCGCACAAGTCCTGATTTGGCATACCCATAAAAAAGGTAAACGTGCTTTTATCCCTTGCTGTTCCCTATTTAAAATCTAAAACCGGGAAAGGTTTCGCCGCTTCCATCTGCGCCGCTAAAGCAATTAAAGTTGCTTCCGCCGCCGGCCGCCCGATAATTTGAATTCCCACGGGCAAACCGTTGTTATCTAAAATGGCAGGAAGTGCGATCGCAGGCAAACCGCTAGCATTAAACGGCGGACAAGGAGCAATCCAATTAATAATCCGCTGCAAAGTTTCTTCACAGCTCAAATCCGCCCACTCGCCGATGCGAATTGGCGAGTGCATATAAGTCGGCAAAACTAACACGTCAAAATTCTCAAAGAATCCCACAATCCGCCGTGAAATCACCTGCATTTGATTCACCGCCCGCAAATATTCCCCAGCCGAAATAGTTCTTTCTAACAGCCAGCGATTCATGGGTTCTAAAGCAGGGCCTGGAATGCCGCTTGCCGCCGCCCCTGACTGCCAAATTGCGGTAAACGGTTCGATTAAACCCGTAAAATCCGGGCATCCAGGTTCGACATCGTGACCCAAATCAGTCAATAATTTTACGGTTTCGAGTACCGCTTGCTCACAGATAGCCGCCGCCTCACCCACAGGGGAAATACTCGTAGAAAAAGCAATTCGCAGTTTGCCCAACTTTTGAGTGGAAGCTTCTAAAAACGTCGGATTTGAATCTGGTAGCCAGTACGGATCGCCTGTTGTGTAACCTGACATCACATCCAAAAGTGCGGCGGCGTCAGCTACAGTGCGCGCCAGGGGGCCGTTGGCAGAAATGCCGCTGAGGTAATCTCCGACAGGTGCCCAGGAAACTCGCCCCCGCGAGGGTTTAATGCCCACTAAACCGCAGCAGGAAGCTGGGCCTCGAATCGAACCGCCGCCGTCTGAACCTTGGGCGATCGCGCACAAACCCGCTGCTACAGCGGCCGCTGAGCCTCCGCTGGAACCTCCGGGCGTATAGTCTAAATTCCAGGGATTGCGCGCGGGCCCGAAACCTTCGGGTTCGGTGTAAGGTAATGAGCCAATTTGAGAGGTTGCTGTTTTGCCCAGAATGTTAAATCCCGCTGCTTCGATCCGCCATACCACAGACTCGCTGTAGCTAGAGATGTTACCCAGCAAAGCCTGAGTGCCGTAGCTACAGGGAACGCCGGCAACTGGTGTCAAGTCTTTAATGCCGATCGGCACTCCGAAAAAAGGTGGCAATTCCTGTGACTTGTTTAACCCAGCTAGTTGTTCGGTTTGAGATTTAGCTACGGCGATCGCCCGATCGGCCGTTACTGTAAAATAACTGCCAAGTTCTGGGTTTAATCGCTCGATCCGTTCCAAGTACAGATTGACAATTTCTAAAGGCGACACTTCCAGGGTGCGGATCGACTCCGCCAACTCCAAAGCTGGAGTAAAAGCCCGATCGACAGAATTCATCCGTTTAAGTCCTTAATAGTTGGGCAAAGTATTAATTTATACTGCCTGGTTGCGGAAAACTTTTTCGGTTAAAAAATTTATCCAAAAATGTCGAAAATCCATATTCGATTGTAGAGCCAGAGCGATCGCATCCTCCAATTGGCCGAATATTTCCTTAGTAGTGCAGCACTACAACCCCCTCATGGGATAGACTGAGAACAACAGTTAAGCTTTTGTGCAAGAGACGCTCTTCGGGCGATCGGCATTGTTCAACTTCCACCAATCATCTGTTCGAGTCAGCCTTCTCACCAACTTCAGGTAGCGCATATGACACAACAGCATCCGCCAGCTCCTCGCCCGCCCGTACCCGGTGCTCCCCCACCGCCAGGAATGCCCCGTCCTCCTGCTCCCGGGATTCCCCCCAGAGCAGCAGGAATGCCGCCAGCACCGCCGCCCGCTGCCGCACCGCCGCCCGCTGCCGCACCGCCGCCCGCTGCCGCACCGCCGCCCGCACCAGCACCCCAATCCTTCGCCACACCTAAAAACCCGAACTCTAGCAGCGGCGGAGTTCCGACTTTGAAAGAGCTAGTCATCCGAGCCAAAGAAGAAGGAGTATCCGACCTTCACCTCGGAGTAAACGAAGTTCCCCGCTTCCGCACCCGGGGCGAGATTGCCGACATCGGCTATCCACCGACGGATTTAGATACGTTTTTTGGCTGGTTGGGGGAGTGCATGAGCGATGAAGAAATTGAAATTTTCCAAAAAACCCTAGACTTTGACGGCGCTTTCGACTTCGGGTTCGTCCGCATTCGGATCAGTTGCATGGACTCCTTGGCCGGCCCGGCGATGGTGCTGCGGCTAATTCCTGCCAAAATATTGACAATGGAGGAATTGAAACTGCCGGAGGTCTTTAGAAAAATATGCGGCTACCACAAAGGCCTGATTTTGGTGACAGGCCCGACAGGTTCGGGTAAGTCTACCACCTTGGCCGCGATGATCGACTACATCAACAAGAATAAAGCCTACAACATCATCACGATCGAAGACCCGGTAGAATTCGTACACGAAAGCAAAAAATCCTTGATCAAGCACCGGGAAGTCGGCAGGCACACCCTCAAGTTTATGAGCGCTCTCAAAGGCGCTCTGCGACAAGACCCGGATATGCTGCTAGTAGGAGAAATTCGGGACAGAGAGACGGTGGAAATCGCCCTCAAAGCCTCTCAAACCGGTCACTTAGTTGCAGGAACCCTGCACACCAACAGTGCGGTTAAGACCCTGAACCGGATTCTGGATATGTTCGGGGCCGAAGAACAGGATGCCATACGGGTTTCAATTTCCGAATCCCTAGTGGCGATTATTGCTCAACTGCTGTGCAAAACCACAGACGGGAAGCGGGCTGCTTTCCACGACGTTATGATCAATACCGACGTGGTTAAGGAATACATTCTGAAGGGGCAGAATGAGGAAATCAATCAAATCATGATCAAAGATACTTATGAAGGCATGACGACGATGAATAAGTCGCTCTACGGTCTTTATCAAGAAGGTCGGATTACTGAAGAACTTTGTGTAGAGAACTCGCCGTTCCCGAACGAAATGGCTCAGATGCTCCGAGGTAGAGTTTAAATAGTTGACAGTTGACAGTTGACAGTTGACAGTTGACAGTTGACAGTTGACAGTTGACAGTTGACAGTTGACAGTTGAC
>NZ_JAUBRJ010000156.1:0-2553 GCF_036701805.1 Microcoleus sp. N3A4 | reverse complement strand
AATGATATTTTATTTATCAAGGCGAGACGTTGCTTTGGGGTCAGCGATTTAACGCCATCCACACCTGCCGTCTTCTTGTCGGGTAAGGAGGAACACGTCGCCGCGTCCTCCTCCCCTAAGAACCGGACTTGACAGTTTCCCATCATCCGGCTCAAGCCTCCAAAACCTCAGAACGTTTGCCTGTATGTTCATGCCTGTGACAGGCTTTGTGAAGGTGGACAAGGTTTTCCGCTTTGTCCGTGCCTCCGTCTTTCACCCGAATCTTGTGATGGGTGTGCAGTTCTTCTCCATTGAACAAGTGTTCACCGCATACTGGACATTTCCAATTTTGGTTAACCGCTACGTTATAGAGTTTTGAGCCTTTTGCCCAGTACGATTTCCCGTATTTGGATTGGCGGTCTTGCCAGTATTTGGTGAGTGTTGGGTCGTCGGGAGATGCCGTGTCTTTGACTTTGACATGGCGTACTATGGGGATGTATGCCAGCTTCGGCAGGGTTATTAATGTTTCCCTACCATGTCTGTTCAAGAAGGGTTGGGCAAAGTTCCACTTCGTCTCATTGATTGTTCTAAAGTATTTTTGGGCTACCCAACCTTTCCCCTTTTTGGGATGCCTTCTTAGCGACCACTTCCACAGCATTTGCCATATTCGGTAGTCAACGTAAGAAAACGTCTCCTTGCTGACTTTGTGCTTGTAGTAGTTTCCCCATCCTCGAATAATTGGGCTGAGGTATTGGATAACTGCCGTTGCCTTTACCGTCTTATGTTGATTCAGCCATTGTTGGATTCCTGCTAAGAATTCTTTGACCTTCTCTTTTTGCGGCTTGATGAGGCACTTACCCTTGTAGTGTCGGACATTGAACCCTAGAAAGTTGAATCCCTCAGTAATCTGAGTAATTTTGGTTTTATCCGAATTGAGCTTTAGACCTCTTTGATTTAGCCATTCTTCTACGATGGGTTTAATGGCTTCCAAATTCTCACGATTTTCTGCGGTGATGATGAAGTCATCAGCGTAACGAACAAAGCCATATTTTGGTTTGTGTTCCCTCTCCGTTCTTTTTCTACCTTTTGAGTCGGTATATTTGTACTCCTTCGTCTTTTTATGTTGGCTTAGGAGTTTTTCCATTCCGTCGAGGGCTATATTTGCCAAAAGGGGACTTATAATCCCTCCCTGTGGCGTTCCGCTTTCTGTATCGTGGAATATTTCCGCCTCTACATATCCTGCTTTTAACCACTGTTTGATTAGCTCTTTACCAGGGATTTCTCCTATGGCATTGAGCAGGTATTCGTGGCTAATATTGTCGAACGCCCCTTTTATATCTGCGTCCAGTATCCATCTGTCATTTCCCTGAGCGTTTAGTCTTATCCATGTCTGCTCAATTGCGTCATGGCAACTTCTGCCTGGGCGGAAGCCATAGGACTGGGCTTCAAATCTGGTTTCCCAGACTGGTTCTAGGGCATTCTTGACAATTGCCTGTGCTATTCGGTCTTTGATTGTCGGGATACCTAATGGTCTTTGTTTTCCGTTGGCTTTCGGTATGTATACCCTTTTAGTTGGGCGGACTTTCCATAAGGTATTTTCCTGAATTTCTCTGACCAATTTCACTCTTTCCTGTGGAGTTAAAGCCGTCTGACCATCAATGCCAGCCGTCTGTTTCCCTTTGTTTTCTTGAGTGACTCTTCGCACTGACAATAGCAGGTTGGAGTAACTGCGAAGCATCAGTTTCATGAGGCTTTTGACCTTATTACACTGACCGTTCTGGGCTGCTCGGTAGATTCTCTGTCTCAGGTTTCTGACGCGCTTTTTGATGAGCTTCCAATTAATGGATGCCCACTCTTTTAGCGGTTCCTTCGTTCCGATGTCATTGCTGACTCTATCTTCCACGTTGGTTCGATTCCTTTACGTGATATTTACCGTTGAAGACCCGCTGGAAGTCTGCCATCTTTCAATGTGGGGCAAAGCTTGAACCCCTATCTTCGGCATTACCAGAAGCATTCGCTTTCTCCAGCATCCCTTACCCTCTGGATAATTCCGTTTTCCTTACAGTCAACCTACTCATGCCATCGACCTGGCTTGAGAATCCATAGGGCTTATCGTGTTTCGTACATTTAACCTTCGACCGATTCGGGTTCCACCTATACTCCGGTGAGAGTTTCGCTCCCTCGTTACTAGCTACAAGGCGCTGCCAGTAACCTACTCACTTGCCTTTTGGCTAGAGTGTATCAGCCTGATTTCACTCTTTAGACATAACGGAATCTACGGTGATTCACATAACGTTAACCCTTTTCAGCCTTCCCCTTGCCCTTTCACCGAATTAGGCTATCAGTTGCGGGGCTTTCATGCCTTGCATTCCAACAGGTTCATTACTTACTTCTGTTGTAGGCGGAGTGAGACACTCTTTTATGTGGGGACGGAGAGAGAGAGTTCTCCGGGAGAGGCGGCTCTCCAGTTATTCAGCGCAGATGCGCCTAATGTACGACCTGCCGTCTTCTTGTCGGGTAAGGAGGAACACGTCACCGCGTCCTCCTCCCCTAAGAACCGGACTTGACAGTTTC
>NZ_JAUBRJ010000155.1:0-2656 GCF_036701805.1 Microcoleus sp. N3A4 | reverse complement strand
GTCTCGCTCGCGGCTAAATCGCGATCTAGCCGCGAGCGAGACGCTCGCACGCTATATCATCCAAATATATTGTTCTGATGCAACCGTCCATGATGTGAAAGCAAAAATGGGATGCTCCCCACCAAAGTTTTTATTAATTGTGAAGAACAGCAGATGCTTTGAGAATTAAGCAAAGCCAAAAATCTTCCTACTCTCACAAAACATAGAGCCGAAGCTGTTCGATTATCGGCGCTCTTGTTGACGATAAAAATCAGCCATTATGACAAATAATACAAAGAAAAAAAAAGGGTAGTAAACCCGGATTTGGTATTACTTAATATCTCTGGTTAATTAGAAGGAGAAAAGTTTTGAATAAGGTTGAGTTTAACTATCAAAAACTTCAACAGCAAGTCCCAATACGCTTGGGTTAATGTTTTTTTGTCCGAAGAGAGCTTTGGGCTCAGCATAAGCCCGAAGGGCAGGCACGCTTTTCACAGGGTTTTGTCTCTATGAGTGTCCCATCCCAAGCGTATTGGGTTTTAAGGCAGTTTGAGCGGCTTTGGGATGCCAACTGCTTCGCAAGCACAGGCGAGACGCCCGTGCCACAATAAACAGGATTGTTAAATTTTGAGTTTTTTTAAGTATTGCAAATCTTGCCATGCTTGAATGAGATTACCTTGCATCAGAGCCGCTACACCGTTTAAAACTCTAATTTCCGGTAGGTTGGGGTTGAGGGCGAGAGCAGGTTTTAAGGCAGTTTGAGCGGCTTTGGGATGCCAATCGTAAAGCTGGACGAAAGCGAGATAAGCATAAGCGTATGGGTTTTGAGAGTCGAGTTGAGTAACTTTTTCTAAAGCTGCGATCGCACTTTTGACATTCTGCTGCAATACCCGAGAAAATGCCAAAGCATAAGCGAATTCTAGATTATTGGGTTCTTGCTGCAACCGATATTCTAAGGTTTGTTCCGCTTGCACGGTATAATCTTGAATTGGATCGTACTGATTGATGCGCCCAATCTGCTCGAACACGGGTTCTAAACCGGGCAATCCTTTCGGTAAATTAACCGCCATCGCCCGCAATTGAGTCACCAAATCTAACTCAGGCTTATCTGTATTATCCTCGTTTCCAGGCTCTGCCTGAGAACGCATATCCAGAGGCTCTGCCTCGATCTTAACACTCACGGCCGGCACATTAATCGGATAAGTTTCGCCGGTTTTCCGATTTAGATAAGTAGCTTGCAGATTGTAAGTTCCCGGTGCAATATTAGCAGGAGGAAGCATCGCCGTGCGATCGACAACTCGAAACCCCACAGCAAATTTATCCGCTTCCAGCATCCCCGGATGCAAAGTCGCCATCGCGATCGCGCGATCGTGTAAAATCCTGAAAGTCTTTCCCGGTGGAATATTGCCAGACTGCTGATTTTCCCACGTTACCAACACTAAACCAGACTGCAACTGCTGCCAAGGCCCAGACCAAGTATAAGTAACCGGCAGCGCGACTCCGGGAACTGCTTTTGCACCGACAGTAACTCGATCTAATTGTACTTGCGATCGCGCTTCATTCAACGGCTGTATTTCGACAGGCTGCACTCGCTTGCGATAAAGATTTAAATTAGTATTGTCTGGCAAAACCCAAGTTTTTTGTAACAAAAATTTGTCGCCTTTTTCAATGGCAGCCACCGCTGCATTTTGAGCTTTTTTAATCCGTTCGCGGATCGAACCTTGCGGGCCAGTTTTGGTTAAAAACCAAGAGAGCGATCGCACATCTTGCGGCACTTCTTTTAAATTCGTTCCCACCTGCCGCCCGTACACCTGAAAATTCGCCAAAGCACCGTAAAAATTCAAATTATGCTGGTTAATTTCCGGTGTCGAAGGCAACACGCCTAAAGTCGATTGCAAATAAGGTTCCGTATCAATAATTTCTGCAATTACCTCTCGGTGCGGCCACTCTTTCCCCAAGTAAGGATAGTTAGAATTGCCGGGACTGACAGCTTGAACTAAGCTATGTCCAAAAGCACCTCCCAGCGGCCACATATGGAACAGCATTGCCAGAATTCCCAAGCCAATTGTTCCCCAGCGAATTTGTCGCCCCCACCGAGAAGGCCACAGCGTTAAACAGTAGGCTAATAAAAGAGATAAAACTGGCAAATAAGGTATCACATATCGGTCGTCTTTGTTGATATTTAGAGAATTAATTAAATAAGCTCCTACAAAAAAAATAGCCAGCCACCGACAGGAGTTGAGATGAAAGATTGACAAACTATCTTGCCGGCGACGCCAATAAAGTATGAATCCGACTAAGGGAATAAGTAACAGAGGCCAAGAAATATGTTCCGGTAAGTGCTTACCGTAGTAAATCCAAGCGTCGATCGTATTGAGGCCCGGATCTCCTTCGGCGATCGCAGAATCCACCGTTGCCCGTTTTCCCCCGGTCAAAATTAACAGCCAATTGGTTTTTGCCCAGGGGCCAAACACCGCCGCCGACAGCAACAAAGCACCAGTTAATTGAGCTAATCTTCCCCAAGCTTTTTGCCGCACTGCACCAACAGCCAACCAGACAATCGGGGTAAACAGAAATAATACGGTAGTGTGTTTAACTAATATTGATAAACCGAGAGAAATTCCCAAGGCGATCGCCCAAAAGAACGATGACGGGGAGAGGGGGAGAGTGGGGGAGG
>NZ_JAUBRJ010000027.1:71266-95353 GCF_036701805.1 Microcoleus sp. N3A4 | reverse complement strand
CCAATAACCAATAACCAATAACCAATAACCAATAACCAATAACCAATAACCAATAACCAATAACCAATAACCAATAATTAAATATGCAAAAACAACGTTCAATATTAGCCCTAATTTTTGTTTTAATCATCGCCGCCATTACTGTAATAGTAATAATGCCGACGCGGCTGGGATTAGACTTGCAAGGAGGGTCGCAACTCACAATTCAGGTAAAAACTACCCCCACAATTCCCAAAATTGACCAGGGAATGTTAGAAGCAGTGCGGCGGATTGTCGAAAACCGCGTCAACGGTTTGGGCGTTTCCGAAGCATTAGTCCAAACAGTAGGAGAAGACCAAATTCTCGTGCAGTTGCCCGGAGTAAATGACCCGCAGCAAGCCGAACGAGTTTTGGGCGGCACGGCCAAGCTAGAATTTCTGGAACAACTGCCCGGAACAGAAACACAATTAGCCATTGAAAGGCAGTTGCAGCAGGAATTGCTGGTTAAACAAACAGCATTGAAAACTAGCAACAATGAGGCGGCTATTAAAGAAAATCAGGCTGCTTTGAAAAGAAGCAATGAGGCGATCGCCAAACTCTTCAAAAGCAGCGGCCTCGGCGGCGAAAACCTCAAAGACGCTCAACCTCAACCCTTGGCCTCTGGGAACAACTGGAACGTTGCTCTCCGTTTCGATACCCCAGGAGGAGAACTATTTGCCCAACTCACTAAAAATTTAGCCGGCACCGGACGCACTATCGGCATTTTTCTAGACGAAAGAATGATCAGTTCTCCAGTCGTCGGCGTTGAATTTGCCCAAACAGGAATTACTGGTGGAAGTGCCGTAATTCAAGGCAACTTTACAACGCAAGAAGCCAACGATTTAGCAGTGCAATTGCGGGGCGGCGCTTTGCCGGTGCCGGTCGAAATTGTAGAAAACCGCACGATCGGCGCTAGCTTGGGTAGAGACAGCATTCAAAGCAGTATTAACGCAGGTATCGGCGGCTTAATTTTAGTCTTGATTTTCATGGTTGCCTACTATCGACTCCCCGGCGTAATTGCCAATATTGCGCTGTTAATTTATGCTCTGTTAACTTGGGCAGCTTTCGTGCTTTTGGGAGTGACATTAACGCTGCCGGGAATTGCTGGTTTTGTGCTCAGCATCGGGATGGCAGTGGATGCTAACGTGCTGATTTTTGAGCGCACGCGAGAAGAGTTGCGGGCGGGAAAAACGCTTTATCGATCGGTAGAATCGGGTTTTTACCGCGCTTTTTCCAGCATTTTAGACGGCAACGTCACAACAGTTATTGCTTGTGCTGCTTTGTTCTGGTTGGGCGCTGGTTTAGTTAAAGGGTTTGCTGTAACTCTGGCATTGGGCGTAGTAGTGAGTATGTTTACTGCTATTACTTGCAGCCGCACTCTACTTTTGGTAGTGTTGGGCTTTCCGGCCCTGCGAAAACCTCAGTGGTTCTGTCCCGGTTTGTCGAAAACTGCTAATAGTTAACTGTTAACTGTTGACTGTTGACTGTTAACTGTTAACAGACTACGCAAGGTACGCACTCGGTAAGGTACGCATTGCCCACGCTACATTGAGAAGTTTTTCTTCCCTCTTCCTTCTTCCCTCTTCCTTCTTCCTTCTTCCTTCTTCCTTCTTCCCTCTTCCTTCTTCCCTCTTCCTTCTTCCCTCTTCCTTCTTCCCTCTTCCTTCTTCCCTCTTCCCTCTTCCTTCTAATTATGAAATTCAGTGTTATTAAACAGCGATCGATCTGGTGGAGTATTTCCGCCGCTATAATCCTTGCAGGTATAGTGTCGATGGCGATTTCTTGGACTCGTCCCGACATCCGCGCACCGCTGCGCCCCAGTTTAGATTTTATCGGCGGCACTCGCCTGCAATTTGAACTTGACTGCACGAAACCGGAAAATTGTAAACCGATCGATCTTGCTGCTGTCCGCGAAATTCTAGACACCCAAGGTTTAGCTGGCAGTAGCATTCAAGTTATCGGCAAAGAACAGCGCGGTTTGTCGCTGCGAACGAAAACTTTGGATGTCGAACAGCGGACTAATTTACAAACAGCTTTGAGCGAAAAAATAGGTGCTTTTGCTCCTCAATCTACTCAAATTGATACAGTTGGGCCTACCCTCGGCAAACAATTATTTACTTCGGGATTGTTGGCTTTATTGCTTTCTTTTGCTGGCATTACTCTTTATCTCACATTCCGATTTCAGTTAGATTATGCCTTTTTTGCCTTCGTTGCTTTGTTTCACGACGTGTTAATTACTGTTGGTGTTTTCTCGTTTTTGGGTTTAGTTCTAGGGGTGGAAGTAGACAGTTTATTTGTGGTCGCTCTCTTGACAATTATCGGTTTTTCTGTTAACGATACAGTGGTAATTTACGATCGCGTGCGAGAAGTAATCAAGCTAAATCCGGGACAGTCGATCGATCAAATTGTCGATGATGCGGTCATGCAGACGCTGGGAAGGTCAATTAACACGACGATGACAACGCTGCTGACATTGTTTTCAATCTTTTTGTTTGGCGGCGAAACCCTCAAATACTTTGCTTTAGCTTTGATTGTCGGCTTTATTGCGGGTGCGTATTCGAGTATTTTCATTGCCAGTACGCTGCTAGCTTGGTGGCGCAGTCGCACCGGCAACTCTATCCCCGTCCCCGCAGAAGGAATCAACCAGTCAGAGGAAGTTTAGTTGACTGTTGACGGTTAACTGGTGACGGTTAACTGTTGACCGTTGACTGACTAATGACTACTGACTAATGACTAATGACTCATAACTAATGACTAATGACTAATGAAAGCGACGCAAATTTTCAAATAGAAGTCCAAAGGCTTCACAAACTAACAGTTTACGGCCGCTGGTTAACTGTGATATTGCTGTGGATTAGCGTCGGTTCTTTGAGCATTTGGGGTTTGCGCCGCGAAATCGCTTTGTGGTTAGAACACTTCACTTGGGCTGCGGTGCGCTACGGTTTATCTTTTCACCGCTGGCCGACTCTCGGTTTGGGTTTGTGCTTGGGAATGACTTTAGCTGTGCTAACTTGGCAAAGTCGCAATAGATTGCGAGGATTGCCCCTGCGGGAAAAACAGGGTTTGGAACAACAAGTGCGCCGCATTCGCCAGCGGGGGCCGAGTCATCCTTTGTGGAAGTGGGTTTGCAAAGGTTCGCAGTAGGTATGGGCTTGATTCTTGGCGTTGCACAATTTGAGGATGATTCTTGTGGGGTGTCCCGCCTGCTTTGAAAATACAGCGGACGGGCGGGACGCCCATCCCACAAAACAATCAAAATCATCCCGCAATTTTGCAACGCCTTATTCTTTAGTCTCTTAGAGAGGAACGAAAGTTTGACAAGAAGCGGTTTAAACCGCCAAGTCCCTAACTTTTATTGCTTTTTCCTTCTTCCTTCTTCCTTCTTCCTTCTTCCTTCTTCCTTCTTCCTTCTTCCTTCTTCCTTCTTCCTTCTCCTGCATCACGCAAAGCGAGGCAAAATTTGTGCTGCGGAAGACTGTTGAAGTGGAATTTCGATCGCAAATTCTGCTCCTTTTCCCTGTTCCGAAAAGCACTTCAATTCGCCACCGTGTTGGTTCACAACAATTTCATAGCTAATCGACAGTCCCAAACCAGTTCCTTGACCGACTGGCTTAGTCGTAAAGAAAGGGTCAAACAACCGCTTCCGAACATCTTCTGTCATCCCCGGGCCGTTGTCAGAAATCTTAATTATGACCTTTTTTTTCTCAATTAACTCCGTGCGAATCCGAATCTCAGGAATCACGCGGGTAGAGTTATAAATAGATGGTTGAGTATTTGTCAGAGGCTGCTTTTGCTCGCCTGCTTGCGACTTGTTCAGGTTTTTTTTATCGACGTTTTCGTCTTTGTTCGACTCAACAAGAGCGTAAATGGCATTAAGTAAAATATTCATAAATACCTGATTGAGCTGTCCGGGATAGCACTGCACCAGCGGCAATTCGCTGTATTCTTTGTGAATTGCGATCGCCTCCTGCCCCAGTTTCCCTTTAAGCTGGCTTTGCAAAAGCATAATCGTATTGTTGATACCTTCGTGAATGTTGACCTGCTTCATTTGAGCTTCGTCTAACCTGCAAAAATTCCGCAGCGACAAAACGATGTCGCGCACTCTTTCTGCACCTTGCTGCATGGAATTTAAGACTTTCGGCAAGTCTTCCAGCAAATAATCGAGTTCGATATTTGCTGATTCGGCTTCAATTGCTGCGATGGATTCGGGACAGTGCTGCTGATAGAGGTCTAGCATCCGCATTAATGCTTGCGTGTACTCTTTAGCGTGGTGCAAATTGCTGTATATGAAGCCGATCGGATTGTTAATTTCGTGAGCGACTCCTGCTATTAACTGCCCCAAAGAAGACATTTTCTCTGTTTGAATTAGTTGAGTTTGAGTGCGCTGAAGTTCCAGCAGGGCAAGTTCGAGCTGTTGGGCTTGATGTCTCAATTGCGCTTGCGACTCGCGCATCGCCACTGTTGACAACTCGTGAATTTGCAACTGAGAAAGCAGCAGTTGGTGTACGTCTAAAAGTTTGTAAGTTTCGGGCTCTACTTGTACTACAATGGGTTCGTGGATTAGTTCGGGCGATCGCTCCAAAGACTGCCGCACTGCTGTCATAATTGAGGTTTCGCGATCGAGAACCAACATATCAGTTTTAGTAAAGCGGTAGAGTATGAACAAAGGCTGTTGAGAAAATAACTCCAAACTGTAGGGGCGGCTCATGTGTTCAAAATAACGCCGCCGCGAAATCATCCCTATAAACTTTCCTTGCTGAGTGATGATGATGCCGGGAACTAAAGGGTTTGCTTGAAAAATTTTAGCAACTTCGTCCCCCAGACACTCAGACTCTAGGCGAAAGTCGTACAGGGTTAATTCCTGTAGAGTCGATCGCAAACCAAGCGGCGATTTCAGGGGACTCAACCCGTCAGTTTCATACACTGCTCCCTCCTTTGGTAATTGGCAGTTGCTGTTGGCTGCTGGACTATTGCCTACTATTTAGATAGCCTTTTCAACTCTTTTTATAGCTTGGTCATTAACTCTTTTCTGCTCGCTCAAATTCAGTTAAATCAGCAGGATTTTTTAAATCTTAAATCGTGCTGGTGTCACCTGAAACGATGGCAGGTTAGATTAATTTAACAGCAGACACCCCTTTGAAAACTGACTAGGTAGTAAATTTTATCTATCCAAGATTCTAGTAATCTGAATATAGCAGTCATAACTATTTTTAATGTTTGATGACATTAATTTGCTTCAGATTGATAGACATATGCGACCTGTGGCAGTAAATTTGGTATTACCCGTTGCGTAAAATTATATTACAATAAGACAAGAATAGCGACAAATTGGCAGCCGATCGCCCGCTTTGAGAATTCAGGCCAAATCGGTTTCGGGGAATTGCCAAGAAATGTCAATAGTCAGCGGTTTCGCACAAATGCCGATCGCACTGAACCCGGGGATTGTATTGCAGGTAGTCTCGGAGCCAGCGACAGCCGATTGCGAGAAAGTTGTCAAGTTCGGCAGCTTATACTTTAGCAGCATCGAGACTCCAAAGCTTCACCAACGAATTTTTCCCGGCAGATGCTAAAGTTGTGCGATCGCAACTAAAACTCATGCTCCACACATCCGCTTGATGTTCCTTAAAAATTTGCAGAATAGTACCGTCTGGCCGCCAACTCGATATTCAAATTCTGTCGCCGGTAAATCGGACACGGAGAATAAAGACGAAGCAGAAGGAAATAATTCTATTTTACCAGAATTTTCCGCAACCTCAACTTCAATTTGAGGAAGTTGGTTTGCTTGCGATAATATTTCAATCGTTCTTTCTTCTCCTCCCCCTTTATTTTACGCAATTCTCATTAGAAACTCTAAGATGTTGATTGGAGTAACCTCGGGGGGCCGGGTTTTATTTGGCGATCGCACTGAACTAAATTGAAATGACACTTGAGGAAAGTAAGCGACGGTTTCCATGTGCGGTTTGCCGAACTAAATGTGCTAACTCTATACACGGCGGGACGATCGCACTTTCAGTACAATGTCAGTATTTCAATCGGTACACCTGTTGAGTCTGAGTCTGCGAGAGTGTAAATGCCCCTCTAATCCTTTGGCTGTATGGATCTGAGGTTTTTGAAGGGTGGGCCGGTGCGAAGCCCAGAAGCAGACTGTCAACCAAGCGGCACAAGGAGAGAGGGACAGACGGAAGAAGCCCAGAAGCGAGAGAGTGAGGGAATTTTCATCATCATATCTTGATAAAATTACGACAGCAGCAGCAATATCACCCAAAAGAATGATTGATCGATTAAAAGTTGCGTGTTATGTTTCAATATAATTCTATACAAAAATACTTTTACCTAAAAGGAGAACAAAAAATGGACACACCTACAGATCGCGAACAAGAACCTGTCGGAGCAAGAGAACTCGAATCAATACCTGTATCAGAAAAAGTTTCTGCCCAAAAAGTTACTGAGGTTAATTTTGAAACGACTCCTTTAGAAACCCCTGCTTATACTCAGGAAAAAGTTAGCGTCGAGGAGTTGAAGATTAACGGCGAGGATTTGGTTGCGAAAGTTAAAGAACTGATTCACGAAAGCAATATCCGCCGCATCATTATCAAAAATGAAGAGGGACGGATTTTGGTAGAAGTTCCTCTGACGGTGGGAGTAGTCGGCGGAGTCATCGGTGCGGCTTTGTTTCCAGTCATTGCAGCAGTAGGAGCGATAGGTGCATTAGTTGCTCACATGACCATCATCATTGAAAGAAAAGAGTAAAAAAACTCAGTTGTTAGTAATAGCTGATGTCCGGTTAATTTCCCGTAATAAAGCTTGTTGGTGGTGAGTACGACCTTCCTCTCTTGATAAATGAGAAAAAACTTGCCTTTATTACTACTAACGTAATTGTGGTTATCTAACCGGACTTCAACAAATTTCAAGCCCAAACAGGCTTGATAATAAATATAGCAATCCTCGCATCAGTTTCAATAACTGGTTCCCAGGCTAAACGCCTGGGAATCAATGTCCCGAGGCTCTGCCTCGCGAAAATCGAGGCTCTTCCTCCGGATCTGCGTTACCAGGCTCTTCCTGGTAACGAGTAGAATCATTTAGGATTGCTATAGATGGTTGGTAACTGTTACTGCTTCCTTCTCTGTTTTGCCGATTTCACGCCATGTATTGTCTTCCGACTCAGGCAGTAAAGTTGCCACTTTTAAGGGCGATCTGAATCATCTATGATGAGGCTAAATCCTCGACTAATCCTGGTTTGGCGACGCTGATTCATTTGACTGAATGACCGAGGCGCTGCAGTGAAAAAATAGTGTAATTTGTAGTAAGTTACTCCGACAGCGTGTGCCACCATCTGCGAGAGATTTTTTCGCTCCCGAGTTGCCAATAATCCGCCTAAATATTTCCTAAACTCCCGTTTTTGGGCTTGATGACGAAAGATACAGTCAAATCTTTGACACCATTTATCAAAGCAGGGGCATTGCTGCGGGGGTTATCTCTTTCATTGCTGATATTTTAACGTTATATGCTTGCAGAGCAAACATTATGCAGCATATTCGGTGGTTCATCAAGTACAGTAGCAGCCTTAATTATGTGGTGTTAATCCTCCGGGTGCGTCGCTGCGAAATATTGAATAAAACTTGCAGATTTTTGAGGGCGACGCACCTTACACGGGCGATCGCCAGATTTTGTGTAACAGATATACATCGAATATGCTGTAAATAACTCATTTAGCCCGTATTTTGTGTTTAAGTCCGGCTAATCCTATTCCTTTAGGGGACTCTGCCAATCACTCTTAGGGTAGAGCCTGGTTAATGCGTTCGCGAGTTAGATTCTATACAGATCGAGGAAAACCAAAAGTTCTCTAAACTCCCTAAGCAGAAAGCTGTTAAGCATTTAAAGTGGGTACGAGCAAAACGCCCAACGCTTACACCTGAATCTTGACAGCGAATTGAAATAAGTGATTTCAATGCTCAACAACTTAGCTCAAGTTTTCAAACCAGAGCATCTCCTACAGACAAATATTTTTTGAATAGTTGTGGCGAAGATAATTATGAAACCTAACGAAGAAAATAGCTCTAGCCGTGAAATTCATCAAGAAGTTCACACAGATGCAACTAACGGTCACGTCAGTACAACGCGAACTACTACAAGTGTGCCGAGTACAACGGGGAAAGCTTCTAAAGAAGCAGCTCATCACCAAGGTTACGTACAGGGTGAAATGGCGGAAAACCACCGTCAACTTGGAGTCCAAGAAGTCCGCGATAATGAGAATGCTGGTCGCGGGTTACTGTTAGGGATTCTTCTTGCTTCTTTGGCCGGCTTAGTTCTGGGCAGTGTATATTACTTCAATCGGGGTGAGGAGGCTCCTACTCCTACTGCTGCTCCTGTGATTGTTGTACCGAAAGCGAATCAGCCTTCAGCATCACCTGCTCCGACTCGGATTATAGAGAGAGAAAAAACGATCGTTGAAAAGGTTGTTCCGGTTCAACCAAGTCCAGTTCAAAAGGCTACGACTGCTCCTCAACCAAGTCCAGCTCAAAACGCAACTCCGGCTCCTCAAGCAAATCCGGCTCCCAATATAAATATTACGGTTCCAAATTCACAGCAGCAAGATGCACCCGCTCAGCAAGCAGCGCCGGCTCCATCTTCGCCGTCAAATAATACCAATACTACGGTTCCGACTCCGCAGAATGAGCCAGCTTCCACTCCACCAACTCCAGCACCTGAGAGTTCAGCTACTCCATCTCCAACTCAAGATGATGGCGCTTCGGGAGCAGGTACGAGCGGCAAAACTAATAGGGAAAGCCAGAGCGATTCTAATCCTACAGGTACGGCTGTACCTGATAGCAACTCCGGCGCAGAGGGTGCGGCTGGTTCACAGAAATAGAAGTTGGATGTCGAATTAGTCCGCATGGGGTTCAAATCCCAGACTCATAGCTAAAGTCCTTTAAATAGGACTTTTTTTTATGGTTTAAATGGATTTTTCTTCAATCATACCAAGATTAGATCGTGGCTGAACTCAAGGAACCAGGTTTCTGCGATAAGAGCGTTTTAAGATTGTGCAAACATCTTTCTGCTAAGAAACAGTTTGGTGAGCTAATTTAACTTTCCCTAAAGCCATCTTCCTGCTGTCAAAGAGTTTCATAACCCCGGATGCGATGGTCTCGATGACATCGGGAGCGCAGTAAGAGAGAAACTCTTCTGAGGAAATATGACCTGCAAAAAACTCTTGAGCTTTCTTCAAAAAGTTTTCAGTTTCAGCAAAGCCGATAGATTTGATAATAAACGTAGCCACGGGTGAGTTTTTAATATCATAGGGAGATTCTTGATTGCGTCCTATTGCTAACAAATCTAAAACCTCTTTTTGCAACTGACTTTCTAAGGGGTAGGCGATCTGTCGGTTGGGCAAGTAATCCTCCAAAACCGATGTTTTAAATCCTGGTGCGCGCAGTTCTCCCATCATAGTTGAAAGCGGAATGTCGCGCCCCAAACGGTAGGAAAGAGCTTCTAAAATGGCGATGGTAATTAGCTTGACCCCCAGATAAAGTTTAGCAACTGCGATGTTTTTTCGAGTTTGGGCAATCATGTTAGCGTAGGTTTGATCGTCCGGCTCTTGCTTAAACTGCTGGAAAACAAGTTCGGGTTTGAGGAAGTTCAAAAATCCTTCCATTTTTTGCAGAGACTTGCGATATCCACCAACAGTATAGGAATTGACATTGCTCAATTCGTGGTTGGTTTCCGGCATCAAGTTCCAGGTATTGTCTAAGAAATTAGAGGAATTTGGAGAGGCAAAATTCTCGACATCCCGATTTGCTAACCTGACAGAACGCTTGACAATTTCTACGGTTTCGGCATCATTCCATCCAAAATCAAAATCGCGATTTACATTTACTAACCGCTGGTGCAAAAGTTCGATCGCGCTCAAACCGCTGGGCGAAACCGGACGAAAAGGGATAGTAGCTTCGATGCAAGTGGCGATTTCGGCGATCGTACTAGCTGGCAAAAAAGGTTCCAAAGATTTGGCAGCAATAACGGCACTCAAAAATTCGTTTTGGCCGGCAAACGGAGAGAGAGTCTTGCCGGGAATAAACCCAAATACTGAAGCCACAAGCTGATACATGGCATCGTCGGGCAGTTCGGTTTCATCTCTAATAACTAACTGCGATCGCACCTCTTTGACAAAAGGACAAATGGCGCTGCTAATATTGAAACCGACACCCTGATCGACTTGCACGTACACTAGGTCGTGAAACAGTGCAGCCAGCACCTCGATCGGATCGACTGACCCCCCGACCTCAAAAATGTGTTCTGACGTGTGAAAGTAGCGCCAAGGCCCCCTCATCGTTTGAATGATCAGCTCGGCTATTTGTTCTAACTTGGCAATTTCGACTCTACCGCCTAATTGCTCGATCGAGCTGACCAAACAATCCAAACACCGTTTTTGTTCTCCGAAAAGCTCCATTTACGCACCTCCAGTGCATTCCCTGATTGTCTTGCGCTTGATTGCATGGTATCAAAACGCGCTGCCATCCTGCCATGATTCGTGACTCAAAAATTGCAAATTTTAGGGTGAAAGAGGGGAGGGGGAGAGGAAAAGAGGGAGACGGGGCGAGGGGGAGAGAGGGAGAGGTAGGAAAAGGGAGCTCGGGAAATTAAATATTAAAAATTCCGCATTTGTGGCGATTGGCGGCAATTGGGCGGTTGGTATCATAAATTACAGTAAAGCTAATAAAAATTGGTAAAGTTTTGATGAAATTTTGATACAAGCTGTGGGTGGCTGATTATTCAGCTTTAAGCTGCTGCGGTGTAAATACTGCGTCCAGCCTCAGAATAACATTCGCAGACGTGTTGGTAAACCTCTTGGCACTTGCGCTGATACGCTTCGATTGAGTAGCTTTCGGGCAATTGGTCTAAAGCTTCGTCGATCGCCACTTTAACTGCTGCCTTGGTTTGCTGTCGCCTGCGCCAATCTAACACTAATTTTTCTTGCTTGAGGGTTGACAAAAGCTCCTTTGCTACTTTCTTAATTTCCACCTTTTCTTTCTCGGTTAAAGTAATATCTGGTTTAGTCAACAAATCAAAAATTGCTAACTCTTCCTCGGTCAATTTTTCTGATATTGCACGTTTATCCTCAAGATTGAGCTCTTGGGCAAATTCCACCAAATCGGCAAAAAATATCTCGACATTGCGGGAACCAGCATTATATTCATCAATCATTTGCTGGAACTTGTCTAAGTAATTCATCCGGCTTTTGTTGAGGCGTAGCATCTGCGTTAATTGACTGCTAATTATGCCTTTGAGTTTCTCTGTTTCGGTGTGTTTGTAACCAGATGCAAACTGGGTTTTGAGGGCGTCAAAGTCAATCTGGCTGAGGTCGATGAGTTGGTTGGATTCGGGGATGACATATGTTAAAGTACCGATCGACATATCTCGGAAAAACCCTCAAAAAAACCAAAAGAATCTCAAGGACAATCGGGATTTGTGCCAGTTCAAGCTAGGTGGGTCATCGAGCGCTCGAATTGTTGGATGGAAAGGTGTAAAATTCTCATCAAAAACTCCCTTGAGAACCTTAGATAATGCAACTGCCAAGATGAATCTTTGTTTTATTAGGTTGATGATTAAGAGGCTGGCTTCTTAGATATCAAATGGGTTCTATAGCAAATCCGTTAGCATCGGAATTAATATTACCCGAAATCTGGAGACGGCAGTGCCGTTTCCAGACAATATTATTTTGAGGTAGGGAAACGGCAATGCCGTCTCCTCCGTTGCTCGCGATCGCGATGGCGTCCCGCCCCGCAAGCTACGATTATTTTGGATTCGAGAAACGGCATTGCCGTTTCCCGAAAAGTCACGGCTGGGAAACGGCATTGCCGTTTCCCGAAAAGTAAATGAATTTTCAGCTTTGAGAGAGAGGTAAAAACTCCCCCGATCGCTACACTATGATTAACTAGGAACTCAGCAATTTGGGAGAAGAGGTGAATTGAAATTCGTGTCCGACCCGCGAATAACAGTCAAAATCCGCAAAATGAACGAGCGGGTGCGGTGGCAAGAACAGTCGATCGTCGCTCGGGCGATCGACCAAACTAAAATTATTTTGGACGATGGAGTTGCAGACAATCCTGAGTTTTCGTTTTTAGTCGCAGGCGACAGCGGCACGGGCAACCACCGCGGCCACAATCCCCAGCGGCAAGTGGCCGAACTGATGCTCTCGGAGCGCGAAAATTGCCGTTTCCTCCTCCACACGGGCGATGTCGTTTATCTCGTCGGTTCCAGCGAATATTACTTGCAAAACTTTATTAGCCCCTACCGAGAATTTATAGTCGGCGGCGAGCAACCCTCTCGGATTGCCTACGATCGCATGGTGTTTAACTTTCCGTTTTTGCCAGTACCGGGAAACCACGACTATTACGACTTGCCCATAGTCTACGGCATTCTGTCGGCGACAGCTTTGCCGCTGCGCCGGCTGTTGGGTTCCAAGTTGGATCTCGATGTCGGCTGGCACGGTTCCGATCGCGGAAATACCTATGCTAAAGCGTTTCTCGACTACCTCAAAGCTTACAAATTGCCGGGAGAACTCGATCGCCACCTAGACGCCCGCTACACCGCCAGCACCAGCACAGGCCGCTGCCTCCGCTACCAACCCGGACGCTTTACCCGCTTACCCAACCGCTATTACACTTTCCGCAGCGGCGGTATAGACTTTTTCGCCCTCGACTCCAACACCTTCAACGAACCCTTGCCGATCCCGAAAACCCAACAGGGCGACATTCGCCGCCAGAATTTGGAACTCGATCGGCAGAAGTTGGAACAAGAAAAATTGGCATTGCTCGAAATCTGCGCTCGGCTGAACCCCCAAATTCCCGAGGAAGCGGAACATCTAGACGACTTGGCAGCCAAATTAGAGCAAGTTGACGAAATCCTGATGGATATTGACAAACAACTGTCGCTCGACAAAACAGCTACAGACGTTGAACAGCTCGAATGGCTGAAAAAAAGACTGATTGCGTCTTGGGCTGATTCTGATGTGCGGGGGCGGGTAATTTACCTGCACCATCCCCCCTACGTGACGGAGGCGACAAAGTGGAATCAAGCTCAAACTTTGGCGGTGCGGTTGCGATTGCGCGAGGTACTCGACGGAGTGGCCGATGCAGTTGGGGAGGCGGCCCGGGGGCGTCCGCTAGTAGATTTGGTGCTGACCGGCCACGCTCACTGTTTGGAATACCTGCGGACTGGGGATACGGGACACGGCGACTCTGGGATTAATTGGATTGTCTGCGGGGGAAGCGGCCACAGTCTCCGGCGCCAGCGCCCGGAAGGGCGGGTGTTGCACGAAGCATCGAGTCCAGAAGCTTATCGCTCGGCGCGATCGGCCGGGCGATCGGCAAAAGGCGATCGAGGGATAGCGGAATCTTTGCTATTTGTCGGCCGCAGCGGTCAAGGTTCCCACAAACGCCGTCCTTATTCGTGTTTGCGGATTGATGTTTTGGACGGGTGTCCGCCCAAGTTCCGCATTCAACCTTTAATTGTCGAACGATTTGAGGGGAAATGGCACGATCTCTCGATCGAACCTTTTGTGATTTAACTTTGGTTTTTCTGCAAGTCTCGATCGCCTTAAAAAGGTGGACGTTGACCGGTATCGCGGTAGGTGGGTAGCAATGCTGATTTCTATGCACGTGAACTATCTCATTGAAGGACAGCGGGGAGAATCGAAGGAACTCGACGAATTTTTGGGCGAACAACTCGAAAATCAAAAAAGTGGCGCCAGGAGTTGAAGATTTCTCAACAAGAGGCAGAATCAGCTTATGCTTTTTTCCAGTGGTGCGATCGGCTATCATTAATTCTTTGCACCCGCGAGTTGCCCGCCGGAGAACGAGCTTTAGAAATTAGTGTCGGCCCGGACGGCAAGCGCTACGATCTTTTACAGAACAGCAACCAACTCGTGACAAGCGAATTTCAAAGGTGGTACCCGCCCCGGATTTATCCGTGGAATCAATCGAAAGCATCTGGAATCTAAAATCCTCAAGCCGCCGACTCGATCCGTGGGGTCAATCCAAAATCTCAAATCTCAAATCTAAAATCGAATGGCTGTAACTCCTTGGCCTTTTGAAGAGGATAAGTTTACTGTGAACGTCGAAGCGTGCCATTTGGATAAAGTCAAGTTTGACAGCAACCAGGAAATTAAGGAAGCGCTGCACAAAGCTCCGCGCGAAGTCTTAGAGTGGACTTTTGTCAAGTCTTAATTAAACCTCTGAAAAATAGGTGAGGGTTGTTGTCGGAGTTTGGCGGGCCTTGCGTTTGTGTAAAATTCAGGTTAAAACCATGTCTAAATCAGGGTTATAGTTGAGTCTTGACCCCCCCTAACCCCCTTTAATCAGGGGGTGACAGGAACACTCAAAGTCAACCCCTGCTCCCCTGATTAAGGGGAATGCTAGGGTATCGAAACTTCGATACAAACGAAAAAAATCGAGGGTTTCTGTTCAGCGATTACCTATTACCGATTACCTATTACTAAACATGAAACGTTCAGCTTGTCTAATATTCAATCCCGTCGCCGGCAACAGCGACCCCGACCAAGACTTAGCTACAATTCAGGAAATTTTAGAGCCTTTTATTGACTTAGACATTAGGCTGACAACCCGAGAAGTAGACGCAGATCACATCGCCCGCGAAGCAGTTGCTAGGGGAGTTGAGGAAATTATTGCTTCCGGGGGCGACGGTACATTATCAGCGGTTGCTGGGGCAATTGTCAGCACAAATATTCCTTTAGGAATTATTTCGCGGGGAACTGCTAATGCTTTTGCTAATGCTTTAGACCTTCCAAATACAATTGAAGCCGCCTGCGAAACTATTGTGGGAGGGTTGACGCGGGTGGTGGATGCGGCAATTTGCAACGGTGAAATGCCGATGGTTTTGTTAGCTGGAGTGGGTTTTGAGGCGGAAACCGTCGAACTTGCCGATCGCGAAATGAAGAATCGCTGGGGAATGCTGGCTTACATTCTGTCAGGAATTAAACAGTTAAACAATTTAGAAAGATTTGAAGCGGAAATCGAAACTGAAGATAAAATTATCAGCCTGACTGCTGTCGCCGTGACAGTGGCGAATGCAGCGCCGCCTACTTCCATTTTAGCTCAAGGGCCTGCCGGGATTATTTTTGATGACGGCTTGCTGGACGTGACGCTGGTGGCGCCTCAGAATAAAGCAGGGGCGATCGCAGCTTCTTATCATCTATTGCAAACAGCTTTGAGCGGCAATGCTACCGATCGCGACGACATCGGTTATTTGCGGGCAAAAAAAGTAAAAATTACTACCGATCCGCCTCAAAAATTGGTTGTAGACGGGGAAATTACGGGCATGACTCCGGTTTCTATTGAGTGCGTTCCGGGAGGTTTAACTATTTTTGTACCGCGAGTTGAAATAGAGCCACTTGTGGAAAAACTCACCGGTTTAGCGGACATCGAAATTACATTGAAGTAGAATTAAGCTATTGGGCATCTAAATTGTATTTCTTGGGCGGGATTTCTGGCCCAACCCTACTCCCCACAAGACTTTTCTTAAACATGACTATACAATTTAAATGCACTTCAGCTTAGTAATCCATATATGTAGGTTGGGTTGAGGTAACGAAACCCAACTCTTTATTTAAAGCAAGATGTTGGGCGGAGCGAAGCGTAGGGTTCGCTCGCGCTCAACCCAACCTACATATGCAGTTTTTTATGCGTCTAAGATTTGGCGAATGCGGCGCTCCAAACGTTCGAGATCGAGTCCGCCTTCATCGCGGCTGATGCGGCGCACGGTGACGTTAACATTGCTCAAATCTGCCAGCAAATCTTGCAGTATTTCTTGTTGTTGGCGAGCTTGAGTTATTTCGCGCGGTTCCTGCACCAAATCGCGGACGATCGTATCTTCAGCGCGGGAAGCAACGATCGGGTCTGCTTCGCCATCTACGTGCACGAAAGTGCGGCGACCGGGCCCCCGTTCTTCTTCAATTGGTATTACTGCCGTTACGCGATCGGAGCGTACATATTTGCCAAATCCCAGGTGGACTAAGACAGAAGATTGTATTTTCATAGATAGCAAGATTTATTTGTTAGTTATCTATATTTTAACTTTTAAAACTATGATTTGACAACTAATATCAAAGCTTTTTATACTACAATGTATGTCGGTTTTTGCTCTATTTTATTGTTGCCGCATTGAGGGAAAAATGCTAATATTTTTGATGGTGGAACTTACGCAGGGAACCCAGAAACCGGGTTTTTCACGAAGAGAGGCGTTCTAGCCACCAGATTCGGTAAAAACCCGGTTTGTTCGATCGGAGTGCGTAAATCCTGTTAACATAAAATTCAAGCAGTTTGCGATCGCCCGCAACACCTTTCAGGGACACAGCCTACCGATTTGAGATTTGAGCATTACGACAGCGGATAAACAGGAAGACCTCCATGATCCCAATTAGTCTCGACTTAGTTATCAGCCTCCTGACGGCAATTCCCATCGCTGCCATCAAAGACAAGCTTCAGCGCAACGAAGCTGTCATCAAATTATTAAAAAAATTCAACCTCGAACCCGACGCGCCGCCAGCCGATTTCGCGGGAGTCTATGTTTATACTTTAGTAGAGTATGGCGCTGGGAAACCCAAGCAGATTTTAGAACTATTTCGGCAACCAGAGATTAAAGAAGCATTTCGCAAAGCCTTCGAGTGCGACAGCCCAGCTATGCTGGTGAAAGCAGGCGAAGAATATCTCAGCCAGTCTGCTTTTGGCCAAGAAATTCGAGATTTAGGCATTGACCCCAGACGGGAATTCATGGCATTTGCAGCCGTGTTTATGGAAGTAGCAAAGCGGACGCGCACCCTTGGCGATGTGATGGTGGGAAATGCGATCGCCTCTTTGCAAAAACGCCTATCTATGGTAATGGATCGCATCGATCGCCTCCCCACTATCGAAGGAATTCGCACCGAATTTGCACGCTTAGAAACCGAAGATTATCCGGCACTTTCCGCAGCAGCATCAACGAATATTCAAAAGTCTCAAGCTTTTATTTTATCGCAACAAGTTCGCGGTTGGTTTGAAACCTTAAGTTATAAGTTTGAGCCATATCAAATCTCGGAGGATAACTATTTTGAATGGATTATCAATGTCCCGGTTAGACGCAATCGGTACGATCGCATTTTAGTGCGCGGAATTGCCGGAGAAGCGGGACTCAGAGACATCTCAGCCTTGCGCGAATCTGTAGCAAAACAGCGCACCGATGAAGGTTGGTTAGTCACCGCCCGCCGCATCAGTCGCGCAGCGCGGGATGAAGTACATAAACCCGAAAATCGCGATCTAGCTTGCTATACCTTCGATGAATTGCTCGACCAAGATGCCGATTTTACCGCTTATCTGGATTGGCTAGAAACTGAAATTACCAGCCGAGAAATTGATACCAAATATGTGCCGCTAGCTTGTACGAAAGAAGAAATTGACCCCGATACTCACCGCAAGATAGGCGTGAGTCATTATGACGGGCGAGATGGCTGGATCGAAGGTTATATTGACCTGTGGTTGAATGACCCAGTAAAAGAACATATTTCAGTTTTAGGAGAATTTGGAACTGGGAAAACTTGGTTTGCGATGCACTATGCTTGGATGGCGCTGCAACGCTACCGAGATGCTCAAAAACGCGGTTTAGAACGTCCGCGTTTGCCGTTAGTAATTCCTTTGCGAGATTACGCCAAAGCAGTTAGTGTCGAGTCGCTATTTTCCGAGTTTTTCTTTCGCAAGCACGAGATACCTTTGGCGGGTTATTCGGCTTTTGAACAACTGAATCGCATGGGTAAATTTCTGTTAATTTTCGACGGTTTTGATGAAATGGCCGCTAAGTGCGATCGGCAAGAAACCATCAACAACTTCTGGGAACTAGCAAAAGCCGTGGTTCCCGGCGCAAAAGTCATCCTCACTTGCCGTACCGAACACTTTCCTGAAGGCAAGGAAGGACGGGCATTGTTCAATGCAGAACTGCAAGCATCAACAACCATTTTAACAGGCGAAACTCCCCAATTTGAAGTATTAGAATTAGAGAAATTTAACGACGAGCAAATTCGGCAAGCGCTGTCATTTCAAACAGAAGCGGCGACAGTTGAAAAAGTGATGGGAAACCTGCAACTATTGGATTTAGCGCGTCGCCCGGTGATGACAGAGTTAATTTTGGAAGCATTGCCCGATATTGAAGCTGGAAAACCAGTCGATATGTCGCGGATCTATCTGTATGCGGTGCGGCGGAAGATAGAGAGAGATATCAAAGCAGAACGGACTTTTACTTCGTTAGCAGATAAGCTTTACTTTTTGTGCGAACTGTCTTGGGAAATGCTGTCTACCGACCAAATGAGCCTGAATTATCGCGGTTTTCCCGATCGCATTCGCAGCTTATTTGGTTCAGTGGTGCAAGAGGAAAAAGACTTAGACCACTGGCACTACGACATGATGGGTCAAACGATGCTGATTCGCAATGCAGATGGGGATTATACTCCGGCGCACCGTTCGTTATTAGAGTTTTTTGTCGCTTATAAATTTGCAGCAGAATTGGGAGTTTTGGCGGCAGATTTTACCGAATTAGTTGCGCCGGAACAGTCTTGTGTCAACCCTGATGCAGAACCTCGATCGTACACTTGGTCAAATTATTGTCGGCTTCAGGCTCAGAAGAGAAATAACAACGAACTGATCGCGCCTTTGAAAGGATTTGTTGCTGAAGATTTAGGTCAAATTCTTCAGAGTTTCGGACAAGCGCCCCTGACGAAAGCTGTGATGGATTTGTTGTTGCCGATGGTTTCAGAAAGCGGGGTTTTGCCGCTTCTGGAAATTATAGAAGCAACGCGGGGTCAAACTGAAAGCGAGGTGGGTTATGTGGGAGGAAATGCAGCAACTCTGTTGTTAAAAAAGGACAATGCTGCTTTAGAAGGAAAAGACCTTTCTCATACCATTATTAAAGGTGCTAATTTTACAAATTCTAGTCTGCGGCGCACCAATTTGACCGAGGCTAATTTAGCAGAATCTGTTTTTGCTAAAGCCTTTGGTAATTCTTGGTCTGTGGCATTTAGTCCAGATGGCAAACTGTTTACTACAGGTGGCCAAGACCGTATTGTTCGTTTGTGGGATGCCGTAAGTGCCAAAGAACTTTTAACTTGTCGGGGACATAAAAATTCAGTACGTTCAGTTGCTTTCAGTCCCGATGGTGAATGGCTTGCTAGTGGCAGTTGTGACAACACGATAAAGCTTTGGGATAGCCACACCGGAGAATGTTTGCGGACTTTCACCGGCCATGAAGATTGGGTTTATTCAGTCGCTTTTAGTCCTGACAGTAAATGGCTGATCAGTGGCAGTTATGATAAAACGCTCAAGCTTTGGGATAGCCATACCGGAGACTGTTTGCGAACATTTACCGGACATGAAAATAAAGTGCGTTCAGTCGCCTTCAATCCCGACGGTGAATGGCTGATCAGTGCCAGTCTTGACAACACTATTAAGCTTTGGGATCGCCATACGGGAGAGTGTTTGCGGACTTTCACAGGGCATGAAAATTCGGTTTTTTCAGTAGTCTTCAGTCCCGACGGTGAATGGGTTGCCAGTGGCAGCTTTGACAACACTATTAAGCTTTGGGATAGCCATACAGGAGAGTGTTTGCAGACTTTCACCGGACATGAAAATTCGATAAATTTAGTTACTTTTAGTCCCGATGGTGAATGGCTTATGAGTGGCAGTGATGACAATACCATCAAGCTTTGGAATAGCAATACCGGAAAGTGTTTGCGGACTTTCACCGGACATGAAAATTCGGTTCTTTCAGTAGTCTTCAGTCCCGATGGTCAATGGCTGATTAGTGGCAGTTTTGACAGCAGTATTAAACTCTGGGATAGCAATACGGGAGAGTGTTTGCGGACTTTTACTGGATATGAAAATTCGGTTCTTTCAGTAGTCTTCAGTCCCGACGGTGAATGGCTTGCCAGTGGCAGTAATGATAATACTATTCAACTCTGGGATAGCCATACCAAAAAGTGTATAAAGACTTTCAAAGGACATGCAAGTAGAGTACGTTCAGTTGCTTTCAGTCCCGATGGTGAATGGCTTGCTAGTGGCAGTTGTGACAACACGATAAAGCTTTGGGATAGCCACACCGGAGAATGTTTGCGGACTTTCACTGGCCATGAAAATTGGGTTTATTCAGTCGCTTTTAGTCCTGACAGTAAATGGCTGATCAGTGGCAGTTATGACAATACTATCAAGCTTTGGAATAGCCATATTGGAGAGTGTTTGCGGACTTTCACCGGACACCAAAATTGGGTTGTTTCAGTTGCATTCAGTCCCGACGGTGAATGGCTTGCCAGTGGCAGTGTTGACAACATTATTAAGCTTTGGGATAGCCATACGGGAGAGTGCTTACAGAGTTTTACTGGACATGAAAATTCAGTGCGTTCAGTTGCATTCAGTCCCGACGGTGAATGGCTTGCCAGCAGCAGTTTTGACAACACGATCAAGTTTTGGAATAGCCATACTGGAGAGTGTTTGCGGACTTTCACCGGACATGAAAATTGGGTTCTTTCTGTCGCATTCAGTCCCAATGGTGAATGGCTTGCCAGTGGCAGTGTTGACAACATCATTAAACTGTGGGATAGCCATACGGGAGAGTGTTTGTGGACTTTCACCGAACATGAAAACGCGGTTATTTCAGTCGCCTTTAGTCCCAACGGTGAATGCCTTGCCAGTAGCAGCGGTGACAACACGATTAAACTTTGGGATGTCAATACAGGAGAGTGCATCAAGACTCTCACAGATGGACTTTATGAGGAGATGAATATCACGGGCGTTACGGGTTTAACCGAAGTTGAAAAATCCACGCTCAAAGCTTTAGGGGCTGTGGAAAATTAATCATCGCAAAGGAGGAAGTATGCAGTCAGCAATACGGATTACAACCAAAGTTCTTGCAGGAAATAAACTTGAAATTCAAGTGCCACCTGGTTCTGTGGGTGAAGAGGTTGAAGTTTTTGTGATTATACCAGAAAAGCCTTGGAAAACTTTTTTTGATAGTTTGAATATGTTTTCTGACGACTTTATGCTAGTCAGAGATCAATTGTCTTTGGAGACGAGAGAGGCTTTTGAATGAAACTTTTGCTAGATTAGGACTTACGCACGGGTGGTCAGAAACCGGGTTTGTTCGAGCATACTTCGTTGAGGCCAGCAGAAACGGCCAAAAACCCGGTTTCTAACGTAGCCTACTGACTAAACTGTTGAGCGTAGTAGCCAGCATATCGATCGCCCTTTTCTAGCAATTCCTCATGCGTCCCCGATTCCACAATTCTGCCTTTTTCCAAAACTAAAATGCGATCGGCTCTCCGCACAGTCGCCAAGCGGTGAGCGATAATAAACACCGTGCGATCGCGCATCAATCTTTCCAGCGCTTCTTGCACTAAACCTTCGGATTCCGAATCCAGCGCCGATGTCGCTTCATCCAAAATCAATATTCTGGGATCAAGCAAAACTGCACGGGCGATCGCAATTCTTTGTTTCTGTCCCCCAGATAAGTTTACACCCCTTTCTCCTACCCAAGTTTGATAGCCGTCGGGAAACTCACTAATGAATTGATGAGCGTTAGCAATCTCCGCAGCTTTTTGCACATCTTTCAGTTCATAATAAGATTGACCGAAAGCGATATTTTGAGCAATTGTACCCGAAAATAAAATCGTTTCTTGCGGTACAATTCCGATTTGCCTCCGCAGAGTATTTAAGGTGACATCTTGAATATCAATACCGTCAATTAAAATCTGTCCCGCTTGCGGATCGTAAAATCTGGGTAACAAGTTTACTAAAGTAGTTTTACCCGCACCGGATGCACCCACGAGGGCAATCATTTCTCCGGGAAGCACCAACAAACTCATGTTTTGCAGAATCGGTGTCTCTGAGTTATAGGCAAAATTAATATTGCGGTATTCGACTTTTCCGGTAACGTGGGGCAGTTCAATTGCACCCGGTTTTTCAACTACAGCGGGTTGAATTGCTAATAATTCAAAAATGCGATCGCTAGAAGCTTCTCCCTGCTTAAAATCCCCATAATTAGCAGTGGTAATTGCGATCGGGTCAATTAAAAGTGCCACCCCTGCTATATAACTGATAAATTGAGTACCTGTGAGATTTCCTTGAGAAATTTGCCAACCTCCTAGAAAAAAGAGCAAAATCACGCTCATCGCTTCCAGAAAGCCAACAACCACGAACTGAAGCGCTTTTACTCTTTCCGACAAATACTTAGCGCGGCGGTTTTGTTCTGCTTCTTCTCCAAAGCGGGCAATTTCGTAATCTTCAGCCACAAACGCTTTAATTAAACGAATGCCGCTAAATACTTCTGTCAGCAAAGCGGATAAATCAGAAATGCGATTTTGACTTTGCCGCGAATAACTCAGCAATCTTTCACCAAACCAGCCAATTAAGATAGCCATCAGCGGTGCGATAATTAATGCACCTAAAGTTAATTGCCAGTTGAGATAAATCATATATCCCAGGACGGCAATTAGCTGCAAAACACAAGGGATAAACTGATGAAAAAATTTATTTACGACTTCGCCAATGCGGTCAATATCTTCGGTGAGGCGGTAAGATAAATCTCCGGTTTTGGCAGTTTCAAAGTAGCCGAGATTGAGTTTTTGCAGGTGGGAGTAGACTTTTTTGCGGATTTCTAAAGCAATAGTCAAAGCTGCTTTTGCCATCAGCGTATCTTGACCGTACTGGGCTGTACCGCGAATGAGAAATATAATGGCGCTGAGTGCAGCAATTTGAGCGAACCCTTGTAAATCTCCTTTGCCTATAAATTTGGCTGTTTCGCCAACCAGCCACGCTATAATCGGCCAAAATACGGTAAATACTACGGTACAAGCTAATGCTTTACCGATGGTTTGTTTTTGGGGACGGAGGTAGGGTAAGATTTGCCAGTATGTCGATCGAGTTTTCAAGATATTTTGCCCTCGCAAATTCTGTTTTTGGGAATCTCTGCAAGAATATTCAAACTTCGATCCCCCCTAACCCCCCTTAATAAGGGGGGGACAAGATTATTATTCAAAGTCCCCCTTCTTAAGGGGGATTTAGGGGGATCTCTGCGTAAGTCATAGAGATATCTGAGCCTGAATATAATATCAGCGATCGGTAAATAATACTAATTCTCAAAACTCATGGAATAGTTGCTGTAGGGTGCGTCGCCATCTACAATCTTCAAAAACAGCGACAATCTCAAAGCGACGCACCTTACTATAACCTCGATCGGGTTTCTGGAAGTGGGTCGCCATCTATCAACAATCATTCTTGCCCGTCAGCATGAGTCGCTAGTACCTGAGCCCCCGCGACAACTTCGCCCCGAAAGGCGGCTGACTGTCCGGGTGCAAGAGTAACTGGTTCAGCGTAGATAAATCCGTTGTCAATTAAATTGCCTGACTCGTCCAAAACTTCATAATTGACTTTGACATTCTTGATTGTTTTGCACCCTTGATTAAGCACTTGACCGCTGAAAAAGTTGCCGTCATAATTGGCGGCCGCAATTGACACTTTAGCAGCAATGTTGGAACCGGGAATGCAAGTTTGGGAAGTTCCCGACGCTGGCTGTTTCTCGCACAACTTGCCCAAGTCTACTGTTTTGCCGTCGGGAGTTTTCATGTAGCAAAACGGTTCGTCTATTTCGGAGTTTTGAGCAATTGTATTTGTAGAGTCTGCAAGCAAAGGGCGAGCTGATATCGGCGAGATTAGCAAACTTGATAAAGCTACTATTAAATGTAAAATTTTCATATTTTTTGGGGATGTTTTCAAGTCTATTGTACTAGATACTTTACATAAAATTTACGCTTACATATCTATATATAAATAGCTTTCACTTAATGCTATAAAACTGAGATTGCGTAGGTTGGGTTGAGGAACGAAACCCAACTTTTTTGCTGGAAGTAGGTGTTGGGCGGAGCGAAGCGTAGGGTTCACTTCGTTCAACCCAACCTACAAATCTAAAAACTTAATGCTATAAAACTGAGATTGCGTAGGTTGGGTTGAGGAACGAAACCCAACTTTTTTGCTGGAAGTAGGTGTT